>JAYUTD010000378.1:0-9428 GCA_043755305.1 Saprospiraceae bacterium | reverse complement strand
ATGATTGTAATCCATGCAAAGTCCATTTTTTATTTCTGTTGTAGATGCCATTAAGATTTGATTGTATTAAATTAGGGGGCAAAAGTAAAGAAAAATGGCTCATTAACCTATTTTACCACATAGGTATCAAAGTGCTTTTGATATTCATTAACAAAATTGACCTTATTCGGTATAAATTAAAGTGGGATTAAGCTATGTGTCACCACTTATCGAATTTGCTAATTTGCTAATTCTCCCATTCTCCCATTCAAACTAATAAGCCCATTTTAGGTACACACTTCCCCACGTAAATCCACCACCAAAAGCAGTCAATAAGAGAACATCGCCTTTTTTTAATCTTGATTCATAATCATTAAGGCAAAGAGGAATCGTTGCAGCGGTGGTATTGCCATACTTTTCAATGGTTACCATTACTTTTTCCATAGGTATGTCAAAATGTTCTCCTACAGAATTTATGATGCGCATATTGGCTTGATGCGGTACAACCCAATCAATTTGATCTTTGGAAATGTTATTTCTTTCCATTATTTCTTTCATAGTTGTATGCATACCCGTCACTGCTGCCTTGAAAACAGGCTTGCCATCTTGAAAAGCGTATTGCAGTCTATTGTCAAGTGTTTCCTGGGATGTAGGCATAAGAGAGCCTCCGGCTTTGAGATGTAAATATTGACGGCCACTGCCATCTGCTTTCAATATAGAATCCATGATACCGACTTCCTCTGTAGTAGGTTCTAACAACACCGCACCTGCGCCATCTCCAAAAAGCACACAGGTGGTTCTATCGGTGTAATCGACAATGGAAGACATCATATCAGCACCGACAACTATTACTTTCTTATGGCTGCCGGTCTCTATAAACTTGGAAGCAGCATTTAAAGCAAAAATAAATCCGCTACAAGCTGCGTTTATATCAAAACCATAAGCGTTTTTCGCCCCTATTTTATCGAGTATGGTATTGGCCGTATCAGGAAATTTCATATCAGCCGTCACAGTTGCACAAATCAAAAGTTCGATGTCATCAGGAGAAGTGTTTGTCTTCTTTAAAAGAGCAAGAACTGCTTCTGCACCTAAATCCGAGGTGGCTTTGCCTGGTGTTTTAAGTATATGTCTTTGTTTGATGCCGGTCCTACTAGTTATCCATTCATCAGAGGTTTCTACCATTTTTGCTAACTCCGCATTGGTAAGAATGTAATCTGGTACATAGCTAGCGATACCTGTAATGGCAGCCCTTAGTTTGGTCATCTCTTTTAGTTTTTACAATGACAAATATAAGTATTATCAAACTATCAAGTTAAAGAAAATTTATGACATTTAACCTATGCTGTTGATTGTCAAAGGAATAATTGAATTATTTCCGATATATTAAGGGAATAGCCCTGCTTATGGTAATTTTGGCATTGTTCTTGATATATTATAATTATTCATAATTTATTTATTATTATAATTTATAAATTATTGATAAATAATATTTTACATATTAAAAGACGACCATGAGATCATTGCTATTTTTGGTGTTTGCTTTGCTGACAATTAATCAATTGTCTTTTGCCAATACTTTTATGACCATAGAAAGAGGAGGTTTTGATAAGGCAAAATTAAAAGCGAAAGAAGAGGGTAAAATGTTGTTTCTGGATTTTTATGCCAGTTGGTGTATGCCATGCAAATGGATGGATGAAACAACATTTAAAGACTTCGAAATAATGAATCTTTTAGAACAAAAGTACATTGCAGTAAAAGTCAATATTGACGATTTTGAAGGTTTTGAATTGAAGAGCAAATTTGACATCAGGTTTTTACCCACTATACTTATATTCAATCATGAAGGCAAAATGATAGAAAGGGTAGAGGAGACTTTAGGCACACAAAAAATGAAGACTATGCTCCAAAACCATGCCGAATCAAATGCGCCTTTTATTAAACACAAAGTGAATTCCTCTCCAAGGGAATTGGTTCAAAATGATTATACCGCTTCCACCTCAGGAGAATTGACTGATTCGGCAAAAACAATGTATAGAATGCAGATGGGAGTGTTTTCTACCTTAGAATCTGCTAATATTAAATCAGAAGAATTGAAACAACAGTTTGTAGACAAGATTAGCATAATTCAACAAGAAAAAGATGGAAAAATATTATTCAAGGTGCTATTGGGCGAATTTAATACTTTGAATGAGGCGAGGAGTTTTAACAGATACTTGATGAGCAATTTCATCTTGCTTCTGTAGTGCTTTAATTTAATTAAATGATTGTTAATTGTTTGTGAGATAATTATTATTTTAAGAGATCAATCATGAGGGTGATTGAAAAGAGAGCCGCGGTTTTACAATCAGCGGCTTTTTTATTTTTATTGCCACAATTTCAGGTGCTTTGGTTGATTATTTCGTTATCAATGCAGCTATTTACATTAATTCAATATCTAAAAAATAAGATGTAGTTTTTTTCGTTAATAATAGGTGATTCACCCTATTAATTGACATTAAATTGTTCAGCATTGAATCATATTAGAGGAAATTTGTATATTTTTGCACTTTATTTTCGAATAGTAAAAGAATAATCCATGAATTTAAAGGTACTGATTTGCCTGATTACTGTATTGGTGTTTTCGACATTAAATGGCAAAGCGCAAGTCCAGACACTAGATGTTACCATAGATTGTGCTGATCAGGTTGTAGATCAGATCAAGTGTATAAAATTTAAAGCTAGCTCAATAGATGAATTAACTGCCTTGTCATTTACCATAGTTTATGACCCTACCGTTTTAGAATTTGTAGATCCTCCGGTTGTATCCTCTTGTCTCACTAATCTTGCGCCATCAAGTTTTAACAATTCTACCCCGGGCATTATTACTTTCATTTGGTTTAACGATCCAATAAATATAACTTCTGAATGTGAATTGTTTTCTTTGTGTTTTAAATACATTGGTCAACCCGGAGAGTCTTCACTTATTAGCCTCAATTCTATAATTACTTATATTGAAGCAGTATCTGAGTAAGGCAAGGTCAATGTGAATATCAATGATTGTGTAGCCAATGTATTGCCATTCGGCAGATCAATCGTTACTAAGTATTGTAACCCAAGCACCATGACATCAGATGATGGTAATCTATGCTTTTATGGTATTGGTGGTGTGCCACCTTATAATTATTCTGTTGTCAATTCAGGTGGAACCGTAATTTCTACAGGCGTATTAAATGACAAAGAAGAAAAATGCCTGACTGGCCTTCCTAAAAGTACTTATACCATCACAATTTTGGACAACGCCGGCATTGTTTTTACACCTAAAAATGTAATAATGATTGATTTCGGTACAAATCCTACTTTTGATGTAAAATTTAATAAGCCATCCTGTTTTTACAGGAATGATGGGACAATGGAGATTACAAATATAAATGTGGCTACAAGCACCAGCAAAATAGTATGGTCCAATGGTTTGTTCAACACCAATATGCAATCAGAATTATTGCCAGGCTTGTATACTGCTACAGTAATTGATGGCAATGGATGTAAAACCAGCAAACCAATAGATCTTACGGTCGATACCCTAAAATTAAAAATAGATGTTTTGACACCTGGTCGGTGTAAGGGCTTGAAAGATGCTGAAATAAAAATTACCGTTTCTGGCGGCACACCCGATCCATTGACTAACAAGTATGATGCTACATTAAGCGGAACCTTTGCGCCATTGCCTTCTAACCCATTTGTATGGCTAAATGCACCAACAGGAAAATTCACGCTAAAAGTAAGGGATTATGCTATAAATTACGTGGGTAATGTAAATCCATGTATTGTTGAACAAATGATAGATATACCTTATACTGATACAATAAAATTTCAGGAGGTTGTGGTAAAAGATATAATGTGTAAAGGAAAAGGGCTTGGTAAGGTTGAAGTCAAATTCAGTGGCACCGGCACAAGCTATACCCTCACAAGAGAACAAAATCTTGTGACCAATACACCTATCAAACCAGGCGGAGGTATTTTGGCGAATGTAAAGTATATCAACGATTCACTTAAGGCAGGCAAGTACTTTATTATTGCTAAATCAAACATTGGTTGCTTGGATTCATTTAAATGGGAAATCAAAGAACCTTCTTCTCCCTTTGTTGTCAATGCTGTCATAGTTCAACCCAATTGTAGTGGAGGACTTGGCAGTGTAAAATTAAATCCCTCGGGAGGTATGTCGCCATATACAATAAAATGGGATGACGGAGATGCATCTGACAATAGAATTAATTTACAAGCGGGGGACTATAAAGTAACAGTAAGTGATTTCTTTCAATGCGACACTGTTTTAACGATAAGTCTAAAGACAGGAGGTGATCCAAAGCCTGTGGCGAGTGTATTAAAAGCCATTACGTGCAATAATCTTAAAAATGGTGAAATTGTTGCAAACATTCCGGGTACAGGCACTACAATAACCTACCTTTGGAAAGATAAATCAGGGGGCCAGTGGAATACTAAAACTGTAACAGGCCTTGGCTTTGGAAAGTATTATGTAACTGTCACCGTAGATGGTTGTATAGGCATGGACAGCGTTATACTTGCCAATCCTGATCCTTTTAAAATCACCGATGTGCAAATCATCCAGCCGGAATGTCCCAAAGGCGGGGCGAGAGGTAGCATTGGGCTAACCCTATCAGGTGGTTTTCAACCGTATATATTTGAATGGAAAAAACAAGGAAATTCAGCCATAATAGGTGACAAATCAGTACTGCCAAATTTAGAGTCAGGTATCTATTTGGTTACCATTAAAGACCAAAATGCCTGTAGCAAAGATACCAGTATAAATCTCACGCCGCCATCCGGTTTTGCTATCAATGTAACCAATATATTAGACGTAAAATGCAATGGCGATTTAAATGGAAGTGCCAATGCAAAAGCATCTTTAGGTCCTGTGAATAATGGAAAATACACTTTCTTTTGGTCTAATGGTCAGAAAAGCAGCGGCTTATTTGATATGGATATAAACCTTACTTTGGGTGAAGGTAAAAATTGGGTTTTTGTTACAGATTCCAAGTGTGTTTCGGATACAGTATTTTTCAATGTAGGCGCTCCTCCTCCAATAATTACTAATGTGGTGGTAACCGGTATATGCTCGGGAGATTGCAAAGGCCAAATTGAAGTTACCGCTTCAGGTGGCTCAGCCCCGCCACTTGTAGTATCGTGGCCTACACTCAATGAAACAGGTAATGTAGTGTACAATCTGTGCCTCGGCGCTTACCCCTATCAGGTAAAAGATGGAACAGGATGTATATTCAAAGACACTGTTGTTCTTAGTCCTGCGGATACCTTAAAGATGCAAATTAATGACGCTATTACCAAATTGCTGTCATGCAGAAATTCCATTGGCCAAATAGGTATTGAAGTGAGCGGTGGTAAACCCATCTACACCTTTGTGTGGACCGGAAGCCCAAGTTTGACTAACATTGCCAATAACCTGAGTCAGGGCACATATACCGTTACAGTGACAGATGGCAATGGGTGCACCAATGCATTGAGTTACACTTTATCAAAACCAGATTCTATTGTGGCAGTAATTCCTCCGCTTTCAGGGCCTGATTGCTTTGGTGGAAAAACCTGCATTAAGGTAGAAAGTGTAACAGGTGGAACAGGCAATTATACCATGCAGATCAATAATGGATTTAGAATACCAATAGACAGTTGCCTTCAATTGTTTTCTGGAAAATATTTAGTCAGTATATATGATGGGTCAGGGTGTAGGGCAGATTATCCAGTTGTAATACCGGAGAAAGCTGCTATCGAAGTTGATTTAGGTGAAGATATAAAGGTAAATCTCGGAGAAAAAATCGATAAAATAGAACCCATCATCAACAATGAGTATCAGATTGTAAATTTCAATTGGCAAAACTTAAAAGATCTGGCTTGCCTGGATTCTTTTTGTCAGTCCATAGGAGGAATTCCAAAAGAAAATCAGACCATAAAACTCATCGTAACAGATGAAAACGGATGCACAGGTATAGATGAACTGAACATTGAAGTTTCAGATGAAAGAAATGTGTTTATACCTAACATTTTCAATCTTTCTAGTGGGGATGAAAGAAATAAGAAATTTGAAGTAACCATTGGATTTGGTGTCGAGGTTGTAGAAGAAATTGCAGTCTTTGATAGATGGGGCACTATTGTCCACAAACGGCAAAATTACATACCGGACCTTACCACAGGATGGGATGGCACGCTTGCAGGCCAGCCCGCATTGCCAGGCGTTTATGTTTTTCGGGCAAAAATAAAATTTATTGATGGGGTATCTAAAGTCTACTTTGGGGATGTTACCTTATTTAAATAAACTTTATGGATGAATATTTAGAGATCAATAAGAAGACCTGGAATGATAAAGTACAGAGCCATTTGCAATCAAATTTTTATGACGTTGACTCCTTTATCAAAGGCCAAAATTCTCTAAATGAAATTGAACTGGCACTTTTAGGAGATGTAAGTGGTAAATCTATACTTCATTTACAATGTCATTTTGGACAGGATAGCCTCTCTTTGCAACGAATGGGAGCGCAGGTTACAGGTGTCGATTTTTCTGACGAGGCCATCCATGCTGCAAATGGGCTTAAAAATCTGCTGCAGTTAGGGAGTGATTTTTTATGCTCAGATATTTATACACTTCCGTTCATACACAAAAAAAAATACGACATTGTTTTTACCTCTTATGGTACGATTGGGTGGTTGCCGGACCTTGACAAATGGGCCGAGGTCATTGGTTCTTCTTTAAAACCTGATGGCATTTTTGTTATGGCAGATTTTCACCCTGTGGTATGGATGTTCGACGACAATTTTGAAAAGGTTCGATACGCTTATTTTAAGTCGGACCCAATAGTTGAAGAAGAAAAAGGCACTTATGCTGATAAAGAAGCAACTATTCATACAACCAGTATTACATGGAACCACAGTTTGGCAGAACTATTTGGTGCATTAAAGCATGCAGGGCTTTGTGTGGATGAATTCTATGAGTTTGATTATTCTCCCTACGATTGTTTTAATAAAACAGAGGCATTAGGTGACCGAAAATACAGAATAAAAGCTTTCGGCAATAAAATACCCATGGTATATAGCCTCAAAGCCAGGGTAGGTACCTTCTAATATTTCTATTTAAAGTCAAGACTAATATTCATTCAAAGACATATCTTTACACTATGAATACAGATCAAATAGCAAAAGCCAGCAATGCTGCATTTTTCGAAATGCAATCTAAGACATCTGCACAACGTGCTTCTTTGCTTCGAGACATGGCAACAGAAATTGAAGAAATAGGTGAAGTATTATTACAAACCGCAAGTGAAGAGTCAAATTTGCCCGTTGCCAGATTTGAAGGGGAAAGAAACCGTACTTGCGCCCAATTGCGAATGTTTGCTGATTTTATAGAAGATGGGACATGGCACCATGGCGCAATCGATATTGCCTTGCCAGAGCGCAAACCATTGCCGAGGCCTGAGTTAAGGATGTACAAGCTTCCGATTGGTCCAATTGTTGTCTTTGGCGCCAGTAATTTTCCACTGGCCTATTCTACAGCGGGTGGCGATACTGCATCGGCTATTGCTGCGGGTTGCTCGGTCATTTACAAAGCGCATCCAGCCCATAGCAAGACATCATTAATGGTGGCAGAGGCAATCTATCGAGCAATTGCAAGAAATAACTTCCCCAAGGATACTTTCATACACTTCGTGGCCAATTCTTTTGATCAGGTTGAATCTTTAGTAAGATCTGATGAAATACAAGGCATTGGATTTACTGGTTCTGTAAAAGGTGGATTAGCAATCTATGAATATACCAAAGCAAGAAGGCAACCAATACCTGTTTTCGCGGAAATGGGCAGTGTCAATCCGGTGACCTTATTACCAATGGCATTAGACAAGGAGGCGGAAAAATGGGCAGATGCTTATGCGGCAGCTATTACAATGGGCGTAGGTCAGTTTTGTACGAATCCTGGTATATTATTGACTGTTAAAGGAAAAGGCCTTGATGCTTTTACTGCAAGACTATCTCACAAAATTGCAGAAAGTAAGGACTTTAAAATGTTGCATGAAGGAATCTTTCAAAACTATGAAAACCGCAAGCTAGAAGTACTCCACGAGGCAGGCGTCAAAAAATTGGCTGAAGGTGTAAAAACAGTTGATTATTCTGGCATTCCGATGTTAGCTATTGTCGAAGGCAGGGATTATCTGGACAATCCTATTTTACATGAAGAAGTATTTGGACCATTTTCGATGATCGTATGCTGCGAAAATACATCTGAACTTAAATCTGTACTTTCAAATTTTGAAGGCCAGCTTACTGCGTCTGTTATTTTTGATGCAGCCGAAAATGAACTTGCCAGAGAAGTTCTCAATATTGTAAAATATAAGGTGGGCCGAATTGTGGTCAATGGAGTGCCAACAGGAGTAGAGGTTTGTGATGCCATGGTACATGGAGGGCCATTTCCTGCCACAACAGATGCCAGATTTAGTAGTGTAGGAAGCTCCGCCATAAATCGATGGATAAGACCTATTTGTTATCAGAACTGTCCTGGTGATTTGCTTCCGTATTTTTAGCCATGATGCAATCAAAATCCTTACGTGGAAATAGAATTTTCAACAATTAAATTATGAGCATGGATATCAGAAATTTACTTTCAGTTACGCTGATACTTTTTTCAGTAATAGACATTATAGGTTCACTGCCTATTATCATAGATTTAAAAGAAAAAGGAAATCATATAGAGGCTGGTAAGGCATCCCTTGTCTCATTGGTTTTAATGGTCTTATTTTTATACATCGGTGATCAGGTGCTGAAATTATTTGGAGTTGATGTCCAATCCTTTGCGGTCGCCGGGTCTATCATATTGTTTGCCATAAGTCTGGAAATGATACTTGGGGTGAAGATTTTCAAAGATGACAAAAACATGAAGAAGGCAACCATAGTGCCGATTGCATTTCCCTTGGTTGCAGGTGCTGGTACGATGACTACAATAATTTCGCTTAAGGCAAAATTTGACAATTGGGAAATTCTAACAGGCATATTGATCAATATCGTCCTGGTATATATTGTGCTGAGGAGTGTAGATTATTTGAGAACAAAGTTGAGCGTATCATTCATCAATGTGTTGCGAAAGCTATTTGGCATAATTCTTCTGGCCATAGCAGTCAAATTATTCAGAGACAACTTTCATATGTATATAAGTGCTGTGCCTAAATAAATAGGAGGCATCGTATCGCCATTAAAATTTTGCTTGAACTAAACTAAAAAAAGACCAAGGTGTCAGTCTTAGCTGACACCTTGGGGCCATAAAACACTCAACTAAAAACTGACTATACTATTTGATCTCTATAGTCTTTTGTACCACTGGTGTGGGATTTTTCTTTGCAATGCTTACGTGTAAGATACCATTGGTATAGGCCGCTGTTACTGCCTCTGAATTGGCATTTTCA
>JAYUTD010000377.1:0-9431 GCA_043755305.1 Saprospiraceae bacterium | reverse complement strand
CCGCAAGATGGCCATTATAATCTTATCAGATGTGGCATCGAGGCTTGATTTGTGTACAAAATAACCATATGGCTTATTGATAGCTATGACATGCTCATCTCTGTAAATAATGTCGCACTGCACTATTAAAATTTATTGATGATCAAACCCAGCAATGAAATAAGTAACAATATGCCGGCAGCAATCATAACACTGTTTCTGATATTACCAGCAAAGGCATTGATTTCAGCTGCGTGCTGTGGGTATTTTGGAAGCACTTCGGTTTCCATTTTCTTTTTGTCAAGGATGTGTTTGGCGCTGAATTCTACCCGGTTTTGTACCAGATATTTATAATGTTTCAATACCTTTACCCTGAAGTAAACGTTGAGAAACAATAAGGCTAAGAAAAAGCCAATGATAAAAAACATTAGTTTATTGTACATCTTTTATTATTTTTTAATTCAATGTAGTTCAATGAGTTCAATTTAGTTCAATTGGTTCAATTTAGTTCAATGAGTTCAATTTAGTTCAATGAGTTCAATTTAGTTCAATGAGTTCAATTTAGTTCAATTAGTTCAATGAGTTCAATTAGTTCAATGTAGTTCAATGAGTTCAATTAGTTCAATTAGTTCAATGTAGTTCAATGAGTTCAATGTAGTTCAATTGGTTCAATTGGTTTTATATAGTTCAAAATTCATTGGGCTCAATGTTTTTAGGCAATACTCTCTTTAAGAAAAGAAAACCCAGAATACCTGAAATCATGGAAGCCAATAATATAGTAAACTTAGCATTGTTGATAATGAAATGGTCATTCAGTGCCAATAATGTTATGAAAATCGACATAGTAAATCCTATGCCACCTAAGCAGGCTGTACCAAAAAGCATCTTCCAGTTGAGTTCCTCATTCAATTTGCACCATCCAATCGCTGCTGCAATATATGAAAAGACAAAAATGCCCAAAGGTTTGCCTATCACCAGACCTGCTATAATTCCTTTTCCATAACTTAGCCCAATGGACGATACAATATCCCCTGACAAGTCAATGGCAGTATTGGCCAAAGCGAAAATAGGCAGAATGATAAAAGCTACCGGTTTGTGCAAAAAACGTTGAAGTATGTAAGATATCGAATTTTCGTCACCATTGCCAAATGGGATTACAAAGGCCAGTAATACTCCGGTAATAGTTGCATGCACTCCAGAACTGAGCATGAAGTACCACATAATTACTCCACCAATGAGATAAAAAATAAGGTTGTACACCTTCAACCGGTTTAATATAAATAAGATGGCAAGTATGCACAATGCTATAGCCAAATTGCCCAAAAGCAATGTCTTTGTATAAAACAATGCTATAACTATTATTGCACCAAGGTCATCTATCACTGCCAAGGCTGTAAGGAATACTTTCAAAGGCAAAGGCACTCTATTGCCTAATAGGGATAAAACGCCCAATGCAAAAGCAATATCGGTTGCCATCGGAATGCCTGAACCCGATTGTGTGACTTGTCCAAAATTAAATGCGAGATAAATTGATGCCGGTACAATCATACCACCAACAGCCCCAATAATGGGCAACATGGCGTCTTTTATTTTTGACAATTCTCCGATATAAACTTCACGCTCAAGTTCCAGTCCGATAAGTAAGAAAAATATGGTCATTAAGCCATCGTTGATCCAAAACTCAATGTCATGTCCCATCATTGGTGTGCTCCACAAATGGTGGTATGCATGGCTAAATGATGAATTGGCTAATGCCAATGAAAATATGGTACAAGCGATCAAAAGTAAGCCACTCGACTTTTCATTGTTGAAAAAATCAAGAAACAACTTTCCTACTGTGTATTGTGAACCTACTTTAGGTTTCATGTAGTCTTATGCATTTGTTTTGTTTATTTTGCTTAACTTACAACAAAGCCTTTTGAATGTTTGCTGGTAGATAGTTGATGGATTTTAGCACCTTGCCGTCCTCTTTTCTGTATACGAGCCACTCCCCTTCTTTTTCCAAAATATAACTATCGGTGCCTTTGCTTTCCTTATAAAATTTTTGGGTTGCCTCAGCTTCTTCCACCGACTTGCATGTTTTGCTCATGTTTGATCGCTGTACTTCATCAAATACCTGCTTGAATTTAGCGCCAAGCCCCAATTCCAGAATGGCTCCAGACAATACATATTGCAAATCGGCCAATGCATCTGCTGCTTCAATGAGGTCATGGTTGTCAAGCGCTTCTTTAAATTCGCGAAGTTCTTCTTCCAGCAGGGCAACCCTCAATTTGCATCGGTCTTCATGCGGTATATGTGGATGGTCCAAGACTGGTAAGTCAAAAACAGTATGAAATTTGGCAACATCGTTCAATCCATTGGGTTCTGCAAAATTATATTTCGACATATGTTTTTTTTGTGTAAATATATAAATAATGAATAATACTTGATGCAAATTGATACACAAATGAAAAGATATAAATATATTTACTTTCAAATCAAACGGAGACATATTTATGCGAATTACATTACTGTTCATGCTGTTTTTTGGTTTTATATCGATGAAGGCACAAAATCTTGGCTTAGGCATAACTTTAGTGCCTGAAAGTGGGTTGTGGGGTTTCCAGGCCCGTGGCGCTTATAATGCAACGGAGAAGCTGGCCATATCTGCTGCTTATAATTTCTTTGTTAAGAAAGGCACCAATTTTTCTTTGGACATTGATGCTCAGTTTAAAATTTTATCTAAATCTAATCTTAACATTTCGCCATTTGCGGGAATAAATATTGGGAAGAGGGAGAATGCCAATATAAGTACCGGACTTCAATTGGGTCTTTTCATTTTGGTACCCAACGAAGGTATTGACTTTTATGTGGAACCCAAAGCAATACTAGACCAGGAAACTGTTATCGCTTTGGCTGGCGGGTTTTATTTTTAATCCATCATTCATGCTCAAACCAAGGCCTACATTACCAGCGATAATGATTTTATTATTGTTTTTTACTGCATGTGCAAAAGTAAGAAAAATGCAATCAAATGAAAATTCACCAAGAATAGATATACAGGGGCACAGAGGATGCAGGGGCTTAATGCCTGAAAATACGTTACCCGCATTTACGAAAGCGCAAGATATCGGGGTTCAAACACTAGAACTTGATGTAGTAATTTCGGCTGACCACAAGGTCATCGTATCTCATGAGGCATTTTTCAACCATGAGTTGGTTTCATCCATAAACGGAGTATTGGTTGATCAAAGCAATGAAAAGACATTCAATATTTATACCATGAAGGCCTCAGAAATCCAAAAAATAGACGTAGGCAGTAAAGTACATCCCAAATTTCCCAACCAACTTAAAATTAAAGCTTATAAGCCCTTGCTTTCAGAGGTTATTAAACAATGTGACACCTATGCCAAAACAAAAGGGTATGCACTACCCTACTATAATATAGAAATCAAAAGAGAAAAATCACTGGATGGCAAGTTCAATCCATCTGCCATAGAATTTGTGAAACTTGTACATGAAGTGTTACAAAAATTTCCCATCATAGGCAGGTTCAACATCCAATCTTTTGACCATGAAACGCTCAATGCTTATCATCTTCTGGATCCCAATACTCCTACCGCAATGCTGGTCATGGATATGGACGGACTGACCAAGCATTTGGACCGACTCAATCATGTACCATATGCCTATAGTCCATATTTCAAATTGGTCACAAAAGACCTGGTTGACTCATGTCATCAAAAAAATATTAAAGTAATTCCCTGGACCGTCAACGATAAGGAGTCGGTGATATTATTGCTTGAATTAAAAGTGGATGGCATTATATCAGACTATCCGGACATGGTGATGGATCAATTAAATGCGCTAAAGCTATAAGTGAGTAAATTTTGATAGAAATTTGAAGAACAAAAAAGATGAAAACGATAATAAAAAATGCCTTGATAGTCAATGAAGGTCGTATAGAGGAAGGCGATATTCTCATTAATGCTGATCGAATTGAAAAAATAGGCGGTATAATAGACGGGTATGGTCTGGAGATTATTGCAGAAAACAAATGGGTAATCCCAGGAATTATAGATGATCAGGTGCATTTTAGAGAACCTGGGTATACAGATAAAGCAGATATATATTCTGAATCAAAATCTGCTGTTGCCGGCGGAGTTACAAGCTTTATGGAAATGCCAAATACAAGACCTCCTGCTATAACAAAGGAAGTATTAGAAGAAAAATATGCAATCGCAAATAAAAATGCCTGGTGCAATTATTCTTTTTTTATGGGCACTACCAATGACAATTTTAAAGATATCCAGACCATAGATTTTAAAAATGTGTGTGGCCTTAAAATATTTATGGGCAGCAGCACAGGCAATATGTTGGTTGACGATAAAAATACACTTGAAAATATTTTCGCTAATGTTGAAACACTAATAGCAACACACTGTGAAGATGAAAGTACAATATTGCAGCGACAAAAAGAATACACAGAGCAATATGGGGCTAAGCTCAATGCATCCTATCACCCTATTATACGGAATGAAGAAGCATGCTACCTTTCTTCTTCGTATGCAGTAGAACTTGCTAAAAAACACAATACAAGGCTTCATGTTTTGCACATTTCAACTGAAGAAGAAATATCCTTGTTTTCAAACAGCATGCCTTTGGAAAAGAAGCGAATAACAAGTGAAGTTTGTGTCCATCATCTTACATTTACAGCCGATGATTATGAGCTGTTGGGCAATAAGATCAAATGCAACCCTGCTATAAAAGATAAGCGACATGCTCCACAATTATTGGCTGCCTTGCTTGACGATAGACTTGATATTATTGCAACAGACCATGCACCTCATTTATTGAGTGAAAAGGAATTGCCCTATGCCCAGGCTCCAAGCGGGCTCCCATTGGTACAACATGCACTCAATATGATGCTTGATTTACACTGGCAAGGTAAAATTTCAATAGAAAAAATAGTTGAGAAAATGTGTCATACACCTGCTATCTGTTTTACATTGAAAGAGAGAGGATACCTGAGAGAGGGATATTTTGCAGATATCGCCATTGTGGATAAAGATAAAATGTGGCGTGTGTCAAAAGACAACTTATTGTACAAATGTGGATGGTCGCCACTTGAAGGAAAGGAATTCAAAGGTGCAGTTAAGACTACAATCGTAAATGGAAATGTGGTCTTTTCAGACGATAAGCATACCAGCGCAGGAATGGGTCAGCGGCTAAAATTTGCAGCAAGGCGATAAAAGCTTACAGCAATATTTTTCAAATCCGATTGGTATATATATTGATTGAAAATTTAAGCTATTCTGTCGCCAAAAAGCAAGCTCCCTATTCTCACCATGGTAGAACCTTCATCAATAGCCAGTTTATAGTCTCCTGACATACCCATGGATAAGGTATTGAATTTATGCTGGTCTTTGATGGAAGATTTGGTTTCATCAAAGATTGATTTAAGTTTTTGAAATTCAGCCCTGATTTGGTTTTGGTCTTCTACAAAAGATGCCATGCCCATAAGTCCAAGAATAGATATATTGGGAAATAGCCCATCGTTATAATTTGCAATGATGCTGTTATATTCCTCCGTTTCCAAACCAAATTTAGTATCTTCCTGTGCGATCCTGACTTGCAAAAGAATAGAAATATTTCTATTTAATTTTTGGGCTTCGTGCTGTATTTCATTCATTAACTTCATGCTGTCAACACTGTGTATCATAGTGACAAAAGGAAGGATTTGCTTTATTTTATTTGTCTGCAGGTGCCCTATAACATGCCATTGAATATCAGATGGAAGTAAGTCTTTCTTATCCATCAATTCCTGAACTTTGTTTTCGCCAAAAATGCGGTGTCCTTTATCATAAAGTGCTTTAACAGCAGCTAAGGATTGGGTTTTTGAAACAGCCACTAATACTACATTATTGGCTTGACAGTAGGAAGAAAGTGTTTCGAAATTCATAGTTTAACAAAGGATTTTGACACGGCTCTATTATTCTGGTTTCTTATTAAAAGCGTGTAGTACCCAGCTTGCAGTGAAGCTAGATTTATGGTGCCATCTGCAGCCAATTCTCCTTCCTTGACCGATCTGCCTAAAATTGAATAAATAGCATAATTGTATTTATATTCAAGACCTTTAGATATATTTATAACTATTTTGTCAGTTGCAGGATTGGGATATAAATTAAAAGAGTAATCAGGTAAATCATTTATTGCATTTACTAGTTTGGCCTTTACGGGAGTATGGTAAAAAGATATGCCGCCTCTGAAATTGCCTAGAACTAAATCAAAATAACCATTGCAGTCAATATCGTATAGCTCAGGCGCAGATTTTCTTCCGGCAAATATATTTCCCATGCGTTCTGAAACTAGCAGAAGACTATCTGTTGTGGGTGTTTTTTTTCTTTCATAATAGCTTACGCGGCCATCGTTAAAGCCTACTACTGCGATTTCTTTTCCATCTGCATTTTTTGTCATAAATGGATTACTATTCCAGGTATTGTATCCAAAAAATTTAAAAATGTGCCCAAAATCATCTGTTATGGGATTCATATTGTACATAGGGGTATTTCCTTTTGTGCCAAAATTTTTAAAGTAGTTTAAAGAATTGTTTTTTTCTCCGGCCAGAAGATCATTTAAACCATCACCATCTATATCGTATAAGTGGGGAGCAACATCTGAGCCAAACGCTAGGTTCATAAAAGGAAAGACAAATGGTGCAAATAGTATTGGTTTATTTGCGCCTGCTATATTCTCAAAGTAATAAATGTTGCCATTGCTTGTACCAACCATAACATCATCGTCTGCATCTCCATCTGCATCACCTGCAGTAACGAATAAGTTCATTGCAAATTGGGTGATGTTTGCCATATTTAAATAATTGTCATCCATTAAAGTAAATTCTGGAACAGTCTTACTTCCAGTATTTTTGAAGAAGAATATTTTATTTAATTTTTGTTCCCTACTTTTATTTATACCACTGCCGCTGACCAACAAGTCCTTTAAGCCATCGGCATTTACATCCAAAAATGTGACATTGCTATTTGATCCAAGGCTTACCATTTGGTCAACCAAAAAGTTTTTAGTATATAACTTAAATGAAGGGTTACAGTTTGAGCCTTCATTGAGGTATAGCCATATATGGTCATGATTTACGCCGCCATCTGTTTCATTGGGTACGACAATGAGGTCCTTTTTATTGTCATTATTGACATCAAGTAAAAACGTAGCATTGAAGATAAACAAGTCCACCGGATCCATTTTCGGATACACTAAATCCTGGTATGTAATCCATGAGTTTTCTATAGTGCCAGTATTTCGCAGAAATACAATGTTAGTATTGGAGATGTCACCAAGTAAGAGGTCTTTGTCGCCATCACAATCTTCGTCAAATGCCATAACAGTAGAACCTGAATGCCTTGGGCCTCCACTTGTTGAAATATTTCCGGTGGCACATGAAATGCCATCTGTGCTAAAATACAGTTCTGAAGAAAACATAGATTCATAGACTTTTCCATAACACCTGTCCCTGGTTTCCATGATAAAAGTGTCCATTCCAAAACCTCTTTCTTTGGAGAGATTATTGTAAAACACAATCTGACTTCCATCGGGGTCAAAGGTCAATACATCTGTATCTCCGTCATTGTCCACATCAATAATGGCTGGTATATCTGTGATGGCATTGTATAAATTAGTGCTTTTTGAGGGATCAAATGAAAGTGGCACAGACATGGTGTTTTGGAAAGGCAATTGCATCAGCCGATAGAATAATTTACCATTCACACGTGATCCTTTCCAAACCTGGATTCCGGAAATTCCAATATCAAGAGGTTGACAAAAAATATCTTCAATGCCATCCTTGTTGTAGTCGTGCAAAATAGCCCATGACTGAAGTTTGGGGAAAGAAGATTCATACTCAGGGGCATAAACGTATGAAATTTCTTCAGAGGAGGATTGATTTACAAAACACAAGACTTTATCCCCTGTTCTGTCAAAAACAAAGAGGTCTTTGATACCATCATTGTTGAAATCAATATTGGAAAATTGAGGGTTTCTCAAGCCGCCTATGGTTCCTAAAGTCAGTTCCTTACCATTGGTATAAAACTTCGGGAAAAACTGGTCAAAACTTTGTGCCACCCCATATGCGTGAAAGCTAAATATGCACCAAACAATATTCCATATACTTCTAATCATAAACTTTATTTAAATAATGCAAAACTATAAGATAATTATTATTCACATTCCTTTTCGGTAAAAAATTACTTGATCCATTCAGCAATTTTGTATTAATACAATATAACAGACATTTAGGTCAAATGGTTACTTTCAAAATGTTTAATTTGGCAATAAATGCTATATTTGTCCTCAAATAACAAAATTTACATGAAATTTATTGTCACGCTTACCACCTTACTCCTTGCTTTGCTATCATTAAACAGCCAAGCAAAACTAAATATGGATCTTTTGGCTCATAAAGACTGGCAGGAAGGGGGATCTGGCTGCTGGGGACATACGGATGCGAATGGTATTGAGTATGCTATCATAGGCACCACAAAGGCCATCAGAATACTATCTCTTGAAAATCCTTCCAATCCAATTAGCAGACTTGTAATACCCGGCGAAACAAATATATGGCGAGAAGCAAGATCGTATGGCAATTATATTTATGTTACTACTGAAGGTCCGGATGGTGTAACCATAATCGATGCTACAAATGCACCGGAATCTTTCACATGGAAAAGATGGAAGCCATCCATAGCATTGGCAAACAATGATACATTGCGCACAGTCCATAGCATCAATATTGATGAAGAAGGCTTTTTATACCTCAATGGACATAATCTTTCCAACAGAGGTGTATTGATCTTCGATCTTAAACAAGATGGGTATAATCCCACTTTGGTTGCCAATATGGGTCAGGTTTACACCCACGATTGTTATGCAAAAAACAATACTTTGTATACAGCAGATTTGAGCAATGGCGTAGGCATTTATGATATCAGTGATCGAGCTAATCCTCTGCTGCTCAACAGATTCAATACCTCTAGTGTTTTCACGCATAATATGTGGACATCCCCAGACCAAAAATATTTATACACCACAGATGAGAGATCAGGGGCATATCTTGACATCTATGATGTAGCCGATCCGAAAAATGTAAAATTTATAAGCAAGTACAGAAATCAGGATACGAAACTTGGACAAGTAATACCTCATAATGTCTATAACGTAGGCGGTTTTAATGTCACAAGTTGGTATACCGATGGTGTATTGATCAATGATGTTTCAAGACCGGACAATATCATAAAAGTTGGAGAATTTGATACATTTTTTGATGAAGCAACACTACCTGCAACCGGAAGCTGGTTTGAAGGATGCTGGGGTGTATATCCTTTTTTGCTATCGGGAACCATAGTGGCCAGCGATATCAATACAGGCCTTTGGATCTTTAAACCTACTTATACTAAAGCTTC
>JAYUTD010000376.1:0-9436 GCA_043755305.1 Saprospiraceae bacterium | reverse complement strand
TGCAAAGAAAAAAGTTTACTATGTGGATTCCCTCAGACATATGGTAACTTCATCAGTAAAGTATAAATTGATTGCTTATCTTAAAGATAAAGAAGAGGATAAGCTGGATTCAAAAATAATTCAAGTGCCCAGCCCACAAAAATTCTCTTCAATTTCTAAGCCCAAAACACGTATAGTTAAAAACGATAAGGGATTAAATAAGATGAATCTTTCCTTCCAGGTGGGTATTCCTTTTGAGATTAATAATGCGAAAGTATTCTACAGAATAAATGCGTATAGAAAGATTTATAAGCAAGTTGATATCAATGGCAATTTGGAAACCGTATATACCGGTAAAACTGAAATGCTGAATTTTGATGGCAATGATGAAATTCCATTGGCATTTTCTATATCATCGGCTGATGGCAGTGTACTTTTTGATCCTTCCCGGTTTAAAAACGAAAAAATTACACTTAATTTTTCAACCAATACTTTCTCTGAAGGAGATAAATTGGAGACCATATATTATTTACTCGAAACCGTAACCGAAGATACCTATAGGTATCTTGTAGCCAAACAAAAACTTATCTACGCAAGCCAAAGTGGATTGTCTGATCCGGTAATTAATTATACCAACATGATAAATGGATACGGCTTTTTCGGATCATCTAGTGGGGTAGTTGATTCTTTGGTGATTAAATAAGATTTTTTCCAGATTTAAAGTTCTTCCTACTCTTTACCTTAGTTAGCCCATTAGGTTATTTGGCGAAGGATACTATCAAGTATTCCGAAGGTAGTATCCTGAATATTAAAAATAGCTTACATAATGCAAGTATTCCACATCTTTTTTCCAGCCTTTGCGTTCATACAAATGTTGGGCCGGATTGGTCGAAGCGGTTTCTAAAACCATACCTTTCCATCCTAGCTCTTTACCCACAGCTTCTGCGGCATCCAATAAAAGTCCGCCAATGCCATGACCGCGAAAACCTTCACTTACATACAAATCATTTAGTGTGTAAAGCGGCTTCATGCTTACGGATGAAAATCCAGGGTAGAGTTGTGTGAACCCTATTCCTTTGCCATTTTCTTTTGCTACGAGAATGATGGATTCTTTTCTGGCGAGTCTTTCGGCGATAAACGCTGCCGCCCGGTCTATATCACTTGCCTGAAGGTAAAATAGTCTGTATGCATTGAATAAATCAACAATTTCAGGGCAATCTTCAATGTTTTGTATTTGTTCGATAAGGATCATTGATTAATTTTTACCTATTAAAAAAATGGCTGGCCTTTTATGGTAATCTGCAATGTCTATTTTTTGCCATTCCCCAATAGTTTTGGTCAATATGGATTGACTTGCCGAGCCTATATCACATGCAACACACAATAGGGTTTGGGTGTTGAGGTTTTGTCTAAGTGAATCAAGTAAAAATTCATTCCTGTAGGGAGTTTCCATAAAGATTTGGCTTTGTCCATATTTATGAAGTACGGTTTCCATTGCTTTAATTTGTGGGACTAGCAATTCTCTCTTATTTGGCAGATAACCGTGAAATACAAAATTTTGGCCATTGAAGCCAGATGCAATAAGAGCCATCAATATACTGCTAGGTCCTACAAGTGGCTTGATGGCAATTCCATTTTTATGGGCCAATGCTACCAATAATGAACCTGGATCTGCAATGCATGGGTTACCCGCTTCTGACATCAGGCCTACATCATGCCCATCCAATAATGGCTGAAGTAAAACATATAAATTTTTTCCGGCATCTTCTTTGTCAAATTCCTCAATATTGAGCTCCTGCAATACGACGGCAGGCTGCATCATTTTTATAAATCTGCGTGCAGTTTTTGCTCTTTCGACCACATAATATTTCAATACACTCAGACGGCTTTTTATTTCAGGCCCCACCCAAGAGACATTTTCCTCTGCGATCGGGCAGGGAATCAAATACAATGTTCCTTTATTCACAGTTGCGAGCAAAATCTGAAAGAATAAGTTTTTCGATTATCAGGTGCGGCATCATTTTACCTTCACCATTGTCCCTGTTATCAATACTCCCAATCACCTCCATGAAAAGTGGCTCCATGTCTTTGTGCTTCGTTCCCGTATAGGCTCTTTCAGCATTTATATAATTGCCTTCCATGGCAACAGGAATTTGTATATTGGTGCCGCAAAAAGTAAATAATGCTAGATCAGCCATGTAAATGAACTTACCTTTTATGGTCTTGATGGCTTCTTTATTTTCATGTGTATCCTTTTGTTCTTTATCTACCATCTCATTGTTAGTAGCTGCATTAGATTTACACGATGGTGTAAAAAAAGTACAGACCACAATTAACAGATATATTGGATACTTAATACGATAGGATGGTTGATTCACGACTTACTTTTTAAAGCTACATAGTTTTGATAAAAATAAGGTATAGTCTCTATGCCTTTGTAGAAATTGAACAAGCCATAATTTTCATTGGGAGAATGGATGACATCAGAGTCCAGGCCAAAACCCATCAATACAGACTTTGCCTTCAAGACTTGTTCAAATAACGCAACTATAGGTATACTGCCACCGCCTCTTACAGGTATGGCTTCTTTTTTAAAACTGGCCTTCATTGCCAGTGCGGCAGCCTGGTATTCAGGTGTATCTACAGGTGTGATGTAAGCCGCTCCTCCATGATGAGGTTTCACAGATACTTTCACAGATTTCGGAGCTATGCTTTCAAAGTGTTTTTTGAATAGCTTGGTGATCTTTTCATGGTTCTGTCCCGGCACCAATCGCATACTTATTTTCGCATTTGCTTTTGAAGGTAAAACTGTTTTGGCTCCTTCACCAATATATCCACCCCACATGCCATTGATTTCAAGCGTAGGTCGTATCGATGTTTGTTCGAGCACTGTATACCCTTGTTCTCCCTTTGTATCGCCTATACCCAGATCTTTTTTATAAGCTCCGAGGCTAAATGGTGCTTTGTTCATCAGGTTTCTTTCCTTCTTTGTCACAGGAATGATGCCATCGTAAAAGCCTGGAATGGTAATTCTTCCTTTTTTGTCTTTGAGGCTCGAAAGCATGTCACTCAGTACCTGCAACGGATTGGCCACTGCACCGCCATATACGCCGGAATGGAGGTCTCGATTGGCGCCGATTACTTCCACCTCAACATAACTTAAACCTCTAAGTCCAACTGTAACTGATGGCTGCTTATTGGACAAAATGGAAGTATCAGAGATCAAGATAACATCGCAAGCAAGCATAGGAGCATTTGCTTTGCAAAAGTCACCTAAATGTTTTGAACCTATCTCTTCCTCACCTTCTATCATAAACTTTACATTGCAGGGCAATTCATTGGAGGCTACCATTGCTTCGAAGGCTTTGACATGCATATAAAACTGGCCTTTGTCGTCACAGGCACCTCGGGCAAATATTGCACCTAGCGGATGAATTTTTGTCTTTTTTACCACAGGCTCGAAAGGTGGGCTCTCCCATAAATCAAGTGGATCCGGGGGCTGTACATCATAATGCCCATAGACAAGCACAGTAGGTTTTGATTTGTCGATTGTATGCTCGCCATATACTATTGGATGTCCATTTGTAGGAAATATTTTAACCGTTTTGCAACCAGCCTTTTTGAGTGCGTCAGCTGTAGCTTCAGCCATTTTTTTTACCTCGCCTTTGTACTTTGGATCGGCGCTTATTGAAGGTATGCGCAGCATAGCAAGAAGCTCTGAAAGAAAGCGGTCTTTGTTTTTATTTATGTATTCTTGTGATTGTTTCATGATCGAAATTATTTTGCCAAAGATATAAAAAATTGAGCAGATAGTCTTAAGGGTATTTAACATTTATAAAAAAGAAAAACCTTTCCATAAAATATATAAACCAAAGACTGCCATATCTTTAGCAATCTAGAAAAGAGGTGGCAATTTTTTATTTAGGCTTCATTTTGTCCATTGGTTATTGGTATTTTTTTTCAGGATTTATATTTCTTAGTTCAATTTTTGAATGATAAAACCAACAAATACCTCATTTCTCTATTTGATCTAATTTATTTACATTGAGTAGATTCAAAAGAAATAAATCCCGGAGCTAATCTAATAAAGAGGCAATCATTGGGGACAAAAGGCAAAACCACTGTTTGATTCGTTGAAAAATTAATATTGGAAATGCCTTGGTTTTAGTATTTTTACGATAATAAAAATTAGCATTTATGCAAAACGAAACAAATGGTATTTTCGACCCCAATGCTTTAGCTGCGGACAATGGCAATATATATGGCTTACCCTTCGAAGTAGATGAGGCCAATCTTGTCATATTACCAGTTCCATGGGAAGTGACGGTTTCCTATAGCAATGGCACTGCCAATGGCCCGAAAGCCGTATTTGAAGCGTCAAAGCAAGTAGATCTTTTTGATCCTTCTGTCAAAGATGCATGGCAACTCGGTATTGCCATGGATAAGATAAGCAAGAAATTGCACTCCAAAAGCAATGATTTCAGAAAGAAAGCAGAAAAATACCTTGGTAAATATGCTGAAGGCAAGACACCGGATGAAAGCAATGGCATGAAAAAAGCCCTTGCAGAAATTAATGAAGCTTGTGCGGAAATGGTCTCATGGGTATATGATCACTGTATAGAATACCTGGATCAGGGAAGGATGGTGGCCTTGTTAGGCGGCGACCATAGCACACCACTAGGCTTTATGAGGGCTCTGGCTTCCAAACATGCATCCTATGGTATCTTGCAAATCGACGCCCATGCCGACCTGAGGGATGCATACGAGGGCTTTGAATATTCACATGCTTCCATCATGTTCAATGCCTTGATGATACCTCAGGTAGAGAAATTGGTGCAAGTCGGTATAAGAGATTATTGTGAGGCAGAAAATGACATCATACTATCAGATAAAAGAATAAAGACATTCTTTGACCATGATATTAAAAACCAACAATTTGAAGGCAAGTCCTGGGCAGACATATGCAAAGACATCGTCAAAGCTTTACCGCAAAAAGTATATTTGAGTTTTGATATTGACGGACTTGACCCAAAATTGTGCCCCAATACTGGTACACCGGTACCTGGTGGTCTTGAATTTGATCAGGTGATCTATCTGGTGCGTGCTGTACTTAAAGCAAAAAAGGAAATCATAGGATTTGACATCAATGAAGTAGCGCCGGGAGAAAATGAATGGGATGCCAATGTCGCCGCGAGATTGCTATATCGAATCTCTAATCTTGTTTTATCGCATAGAAAAAAACAATAATTACATTCATTAGTTATGCTTGTCTTGGGTTTGGGCTTTGGCGCTATGTTATAATAAAACCCTATTGATTGAGGCACAGATTGCCTTATAGATTTTAAAGGGTACGAAATAGTTGTAAATTAACACAAGATGAGCAATATTTGCACTTGCGATTGATGATTTGCCCAAAATGATTGCCGGCAATGATTCATAAAGCTATTTATAATTTATAAAAAAGTGGAATGAAGGAATATTTAAAGGTGAAAGACCATTTTTTAAGCAAGGAATCATTTGAATTAATTGCAAACGATAACGACGATGTCTTAAAAACCAATCCCATACCTGATGGTATTGCCAGGTATTACCAAAGTGATAATTACTTGTCGCACACTAAAAAACAGAATATTATTTCGAAATTGTATTCCGCAGTACAAAGGCTCAATCTAAAGTATAAGTTGGAAATAATTAAAAAAAATACCCATTCAAAAAATCTATTTGACTATGGTTGTGGGGATGGTGCATTCCTTAATTTTATGCATGAAAAAGGGTATAATTGTATAGGCTTTGAGCCTCATCTTGCTATAAAACTAGATGGTATCAAAGTAGTAAAAGAACTCAATGAGATAGAAGGGTCATTTGACATCATCACTTTGTGGCATGTACTAGAGCACATAGAAATGCCCATCGATGCATTGAAAAAAATAAAAAATTTTATGACTCCTTCAACAAGCTTGTTAATTGCTATACCCAATTATAAGTCTTACGATGCCGATTTTTATAAATCCTATTGGGCAGGGTATGATGTACCTAGACATATCTACCATTATTCGAAAGAAGGAGCCATACAGTTTTTCAAAGACAATGGCTTTGTTGTGGAAAAAGTTATTGGACTTCCTTACGATAGTTTTTTTGTCAGCATGCTGAGCGAAAATTACAAAGGTGGATGGATTGGAAAAATCAGGTGGGCATTTATAGGACTTTTGTCAAATATATATGCATGGAAGAGCGGCAATTGGTCATCGTTAATTTATTTGTTGAAAGTCAAAAGTTGATGGTTCCTAGTTTAAAGCATACCCTTTTTATTTTGCTTGCAATTGAATAGCTTAGTATTTAGGGTAAAGTGAGATGCAATGGAATATCTAGTCACTTATCAGACCCTTGAACATTGTACTTCCATATTTATAAATCAAAATAAGGCCGATGCCTGAAACCATCATCGACAATAAGGAGCCACCTACTATCAATTCGACCAATTGAAAATTAAATGATGCAAATTCATTGGCTTCAGACACCATAGCAAAGAAAAGAATAAAGGCAATGCATTGCAATAAAATACCAATGAGGGCGCCTAAAAATTTAACCTGACCGAACATCAATATTAACACAGTAATTAAAGCCACAATGGCAGGAATATCAGGTTGATGGTTTCCTATAGTATAACTCAATATACAGCCAATAATTAAATACTCAGCAATATTGTATTTGATGGCTTTTCCCATATTCCATTTTTTTAATAAACGGAAAAGTACTTTTCTTATTGCATGAAAAACAGAATGAATGATTGCAGTATTTACTTATTTGAAGCTAGTTTATACCCGAGAAAAGCCATCGGAATATAGGCCAGGATTAAGTCAACAGGAATAAACCAGAAAGGATGCTTTAGCATAAAGATATTCATTATTCCAGCAACCAAAAATATACTTCCTACTATCATTGACAATCTAAATTGGTGGCTGGTAGCCAGTTTAGCTACACAATAAGAAGCCGACAATGCGCCAATTGCATGCGATAAAAAAGGGAAAATAAAGTGGTATGGTTGAAATAAGTGTAAATTGGATTTTATGCTCTCCATATTATTTGGATCAACGCCAACCGGCCAATCAATAATAGTATTGCCCAAGTACATAACAGCCATTATTGCTACATTGCCAACAACTAGTCCTCCGATCACAATTAAGATGTTTTTTACTGTGTTATTCATATTGCATAATTTTGAAGAAGTAAATAAATTGTTATTTTATTTTTAGAATAAACCAAATAATTCAGCGTCAACCATGGATAATATTTTTCCAAAGTCTTCCTGATTGTCTCTAAAATTCATGCCATCTACATGTATGACGAGTAGCTTTCCACGCGAATAACTATTGATCCAGTCTTCGTATCTTTGGTTTAGTTTTTTAAGGTAATCAAGGCTCATGTTTCCTTCGTAATCTCTGCCTCTTGTATGAATATGGTCTACAAGTGTAGGAATGCCAGCCTTAAGGTAGATTAGGAGATCGGGAGCTTCTACCTGATTGGACATTGCTTCAAAAAGCTCGAGATAGTTTTCAAAGTCTCGTGCAGACATAAGTCCCATATCGTGTAAGTTGGGTGCAAATATATTTGCATCTTCATAGATAGTGCGATCCTGGATAACCGTTTTATCCCCTTTGCGAATATCTATGATTTGACGGTACCTGCTGTTTAAAAAATAGATTTGAAGGTTAAATGACCATCGTTGCATATCGTTGTAAAAATCACTTAAATAGGGATTGGTATTGGTATCTTCGTACAGCACATCCCATTTATAATGTTTAGACAATAGTTCAGATAAAGTAGTTTTTCCGGCACCGATATTGCCGGCTACCGCTATGTGTTTTAGTTTGGTCATAAAGTGGTTTTAAACGCTCTCAAAGTCGTTGAGGCTTACAAAAATAAAAAAATAAAGGTGTTTTTACCTATCTTTGACGAAGTTTTTAAGCATATAATCGAATATTTAGCAATGAAAGTGGACAATGCCTTAATTTTGAAACTTGAAAATCTTGCGAAGCTAAAACTGTCAGAGCAAGAAAAAGGAAAACTCATGTTTGAATTAGAGAAAATTATTGAGATGTTTTCTCATATAGAGGAAGTAGATACTTCAAATGTAGATCCTCTTATACATTTAAATGATACGCACAATCAATTGCGCGAGGATCAAGCAGGAGAACATATAGATATTGAATTATACGCTGCCAATGCACCTTTGATGAAAGAAAGGATGTTTGCAGTGCCAAAGGTGATAGAGTAGTGAAAAAAACTAAAAAAAACTGAAATATGTCTTTGATTACAATAGAAAAAATGTCCAAGTCTTATATAATGGGACAAGAAATTGTCCAGGCGTTAAGGCAAGTAAGTCTTACCATAAATAAAAATGAGTATGTGGCATTGATGGGGCCATCCGGGTCAGGTAAATCTACATTAATGAATTTACTTGGTTGCCTGGATTCACCGACTTCTGGCAATTATTGGCTCAATGATAACCTGGTCTCTGATATGAGCGATGCTGAACTTGCTGAAGTACGAAATAGGCTCATCGGCTTTGTATTTCAGACATTCAATTTATTGCCGAGAATGTCGGCATTGGAAAACGTAGCATTGCCGCTTGTATATGCGGGCATAAGCAAGGAGCAACGATTGGATAAAGCCAATGAAGTCTTACAGATAGTTGGACTTGGTGACCGCGTCACGCATAAGCCCAATGAGCTGAGTGGAGGTCAACGCCAGAGAGTAGCTATTGCACGGGCATTGGTCAATGACCCGGCCATCATATTGGCTGACGAACCTACAGGAAATCTTGATACGAAAACATCCATTGAAATTATGTCCATCTTTGAAAAAATACATGCCAATGGAAACACTGTAATCCTGGTGACACATGAACACGATATTGCAGAATATGCACACCGCATTATAAGATTGAGAGATGGTTTATTGGAAAGTGACACGATGAATCAAAATATAAGACTACTGGCTTCGGTATAAGCAAAAATCTGTTGCTTTAGTTATTTCTAGCCTTTAAAATTCACATAGGACAATAGCCCATTCTATGCCAAATACATCTTTAAATTCATGTACACTATTGAAACCTATTCTTTTATGGGCCCGCAAGGACCGTTCGTTTTCCAAAGCGATTTCTGTTATTGCAAAATCATATTTGTCTTTGAAAGTTGATTTATAAAATTCATAGGCATTGTCAAATATTTTTTTGCCCCTGTAATTGTAATCTACACATACCTGACCTACTACAATGTAATTAAAGTCTGTAATTTTTTTGCCTTTGAAATCAATCTTAGCAAACATGTCAAACATTGGTACAAGCACAGGAATGGCTGACTTAGAGGCATCTGTCATTGCTATTACATAGGCTATTACTTCATCGTCAATTTTAGTAACAACCGATGGCTCAATGAGGTGCATTTTATAGATATCC
>JAYUTD010000375.1:0-9461 GCA_043755305.1 Saprospiraceae bacterium | reverse complement strand
TCTTCCAAACACGGAGACTGAGAGACCTAGATTTTCTAAGACATACATGGCATCTCTTGCGCCCATACCTTTTACATCAGGTACTGCATTTTTAGATATCCTTCTGTCTTCGACTATCATCTTAGTTTCGAATGGATTCACACTAACCCAAGGTTTAGCGTTCTTCTTCTTATAGTTGAGACCTACGTAGTCGAAGAGCTTTATAAAATCATCGCCATAACCAACATTTTGGTCAGGTATTGTCAAAGCAAGTTGTCCTTGCGAAGTTGTGTCTTTTTTGTTGTATGCAGGAGCAATCTCAAATCGCCAGGCCATTGCCTTTTCAGCTACTGCCTTAAAAACTGGTGCTGCCACTGCGGCTCCATAAAAAGCGCCTTTGGGTTCATAAAGTACTACAATCATTGAGTACTCAGGGTTGTCCGCAGGAAAGTAACCGCAGAAAGAAGCATTGTATTTTGCAAATTCTTCTTTATTGGTATAATTTACCCTGGTTGTACCAGTTTTTCCAGCAAGCAAAACATGGTTTGACTTTAGCGCCCTTGCGGTACCCTCTTCAAATACTCCAACCATCATATTCTTGACTTTAGCAATATTTTCATGTCTTGCAATACTTTCAATCATAACTTTTGGTTCGAAATTTTTTATTGCACCATCTTCACCTCTGATTTCAGAAACTAAGTACGGTTTCATCATTTTACCATCATTGGCTACTGCATTGTAAAAATTCAACATTTGCAGTGGTGTAATAGCTGTCTCGTATCCATGTGCCATCCAAGGTATAGTAGTACCATACCATGATTTCTTGTCTCTTATTGGGTCTTTTATTTTTGGTGTACCTTCACCATCAATTTCAATCTCTGTCATTCGATCTAAGCCAAATTGACTCAGGCGATTTCTATATTGTATCCTGCCACTTTCATTTCTATTGTAAGCATCATTGGCTAGTTTAGCTATTCCCACATTTGAAGAAGTAGTAAAAGCCTCTTTCATAGTCAGGATGTTTTTCTTTGGTTTTTCAGAATCATGCATGATTCTATCTGAAAATACCATCGATCCTCCATTGACATTGACCAGCGTCTCTTCATCAGCCAGACTGTCTTCCAGCAAGGCCAAAACCGTGGCTAATTTGAAAGTCGACCCAGGTTCTGAAGCATTGGCGATTGCTATGTTCATCACTTCTATTCCGGCACTGTCTTGCAAGGTAAGATTTGAGATCGCCTTTATAGCGCCTGTCTTAACCTCCATTAATATAGCTGTGCCACTTGAAGCCTGGCTTTTAATCAATTGCTTTTCTAACTCTGCATGTACTACATCCTGAAGATGAATATTGAGTGTAGTAACTATATCATCGCCTTTTCTAATTTCAAATTCAGATGGGTCATAAACAGGAACCCATATATCTTTGAGATCATCCACTTTCTTCATTAATCGCTTATCAGTAGGCCCTTTTAAAAATTTATCAAAGTACCCTTCCAATCCTACCTTCTGTGCGTTTTCACGATCAGATCCTATTGTTCTTGATGCCAGTTGATTGAAAGGTTTCTTTCTGGTACCATACCTCAACTCAACATATCCTCCTCCATATTTGCCATTTCTGAAAAGAGGAAATTTTCTAATCATTTCTGCTTGTTCTGTATCAATACCCTTGGCAATGAACAAAAATCTGTTTTCACGTTTTCTCGCTTGCCAAAGGTCAGCTTTCCATTGCGAAGCAGTTTTGTCATCACGTATAGTCTTACTAAGCATGAGGGCCAAAGAGTCTACTTTTGATTTAAAAAGTCCATTTTTTGGCACCGTTACATCCATTCGTATTTCAAAGAACTGCAGTGAAGTTGCAAGAAGAGATTCATCATCAGAATAAATATTTCCTCTATCGGCATCTACTTCCATCCATTGAACATTTTTCGAGCCTTTTGCTCTCCATTTGTCCCCTTCTATTACACTTATTTTTATTACCCTGAAAGCTATAACAATGGCTAGAATAGTGAATATTGTCACTATGAAATATGCTCTGGCCAATAGTTCTGTACGCCTATTCATAAGGTATCTTCAGTGTTATTTTATATTATTGGCTTGAGCTTCGGAAAGTGTGAGTTTCTTAGGAAGTTGAGCCAATGGTTTAATATTTTTGTTTTCTAAATGCTTTGCTAACTGCGATTGCGTGCTACCTGACATCAATTGTTGTCTGATATTCATGTATTGACCTTTATAGTCCATGACTTCTTTTTTCATCTTGTCAATTTTCCTCAAAGATCGCTCTGAGAAATGGGCATTGGCAATATAGACCAAACCCAGTAATGCAAGATAGCACACAAACGGCAGATTGATAAACACCCATTCAACCCACTTTGTCCTTTTAATTGTAGTTGTAGTTTTCTTATCTTGGACTTCAGTCATTGTGAATAATTAGTTTTCTTTCTATATTGAGCATTTACTATTTTTTCAGTTTTCAGCTTTCTACTGTCCACTGTTTCCCTTCATCTTAAATGTTAACCGATAACAGTTAACTTTCATCTTTTTATAGCCACTCTTAATTTTGCACTTCTTGAACGTGGATTCCTTCTAAGTTCTTCATCAGAAGGCATGATCACATTCTTGTTGTACAATTCAAACGGCCTTGAAATATTGCCAAAGTTATCTTTGATCAAATCGCCGGTAACATTTCCTGTTTTAAATAGATTTTTCACTAGTCTATCTTCCAGGGAATGATAAGTAATTACAGCGAATCTCCCACCTGGTTTAAGCAGTGCCAAACTTTTGTGCAAAAAATCAATCAATGAATTCATTTCATCATTGACTTCTATACGCAAAGCTTGATAGACCTGTGCAAAATATTTTTGTGAAGGCCCCATGCTTACCTGCTGAAGTAGTGCATTTAAATCATTGGTTGAATGTATAGTTTTCACCTTACGCAAATCACCTATTTTTTTTGCCAATGTTTTAGCATTTCTTACTTCACCGTAATCGCTAAAAATACCTGTCAAATCTTCTTCAGAATATGTCCTTAAAACTTCTTTTGCTGTAAGCTGAGAAGCCGTATTCATTCGCATATCAAGTTCGCTGTTGAATCTGAAAGAAAATCCTCTTTCAGGCACATCGATTTGATGAGAAGATATACCGAGGTCAGCCAAGATGCCGTCCACCTTATCTACTTTATACAATTTCATAAATCGATCAATGTATCGATAATTGGATTGTACCAAAGTAAAGGAAGGATGATCTATAGCATTGTCGTAAGCATCATCGTCCTGATCGAAAGCGTACAAATGCCCATTGGCATTAAGCTTTTCTAAAATCGGTTTGGAATGTCCACCTGCCCCAAAGGTAGCATCGACATAACATCCATCCGGCAGGATATCTAAGGATGTTATACTTTCAGAGAGTAAAACCGGGATGTGGTATTCTTGCATCTTTAAAATGAAGGCCCTAACGAATTAGGAAATAACCCTTGAGTCAACTCACCAAAGCTTTTTGGTTCTTCCAATAGGGATTGTTCATACCTATCTTTAGACCATACTTCGATAAAATCTCTGTATGCAAATAATACTACATCTTTTTCAATCTCGGCATACTTCAAAAGTGTACCAGGAAGATTTACTCTGTCTGCATTATCTAAGAGTAGCTCTGAAGCTCCTCTATAGAAAAATCTTAATGTGTCTCGTTGCTGCTTGTCGTAGATATTGAGTTGGTTTATTAGTTTCGTCTTTTCTTCCCAAACATTTTTGGGATAAATTGCTAAATTTTTCTCAAAACCACGATTTATGATAAATCCGTTTCTTTTCTGATCACCTAAAGAATCTAAGAGCTTGGAAGGGATCTTTATCCTTCCTCTTTCGTCTAGTTTACACTCATATTCTCCAAGTATCTGTATCATTATTTCTTTTGGCCAAAAGGTTGATGACACAAATATAGAACATCAATTCCCACATGTACCCATTTCGTCCCATTTTTTTCACAAAAACATTAAAATAATCTTTAATATGTACCTAATTGGCAAAAACAAGCGCTTTTCGTCAACAAAATGTTTACATTTTACTTAATATTATCGTTTTTCATATATAAAATACAAATTAAATATTCTTAAAATGTGTATTAGACTTAATATATAAATTGTTGATTAAAAGAACATTTGTGGAAACAAAGATATATATTATAATTTAATATAATGTATATCTTACGTATTTTTTAAATTATTATCTTTGTTTTGATTAAATGCAATAGTATTAAGGTGAAGGCACTTCTTTTAATTACTTATCCAGGATTAAGATCCAGCCGACATTGCCTGTACTTGTGATATTACAGTAAACCCCAATCCAGAATGAAGTTGACCTAGATAAAAATTAAGTGTAATTATTGGTTTGAATAAATAAGTGGTGAAGGAATTACGCTTATTTGCGCTGGACAACGATGTACTGGTTAAAACCAATACTAAATGAAACCGCTTTAACCAATTTCAATGTAATTTTCATCATTACACTAGGTTGTATTTCACCTAAAGACATCAAATAAAAGTGAGAATTAAAAAACTATTCAAATTCTAACTATAAACATATGCTCTGCTTTTGATCAACCTTTGAAGAATTTTTAAGTGTAATAAAAGGGCGAAAGCCTAAGGGCGCCATTATTTAATTGAAAAAATGAATAGATGCAGAATTAATAAACTTAAACTTCGTTCTACCATAACTTATAACATTTAATTTCTTGAATACAATGCTTGTTCAAAGCATGCATTAAGAATATCTCATTATAACCGTGAAGAATAAATTAATTAGTTGTTTTGTACGAGCAGATACAAAAGGCGTGCTACACTCTATTTAATTTTTCTTTCTGCCCATTATATCGCGTTTTACAGCTTCTTTCATTTTGGGTTGATAAAAGATGTCTTCAGGATTTGAGATTTGATGCGCAAGCTGCTCTATGTATTTCCAATACTTGCCATCCCATTTGTATCCTACATAAGTACCGTCAGGAATCTTAGCCGGGCCTCCATCCTCTGCCACGCCGATTCTATTTATCACAAAGTCGTGTACAATCATTTCCATGCCTTCATTGTAATTGCAGTTGACATTAGCCAAAGCTGAATAATCCAGCAATATCCTAAATTTCAAGTCAGGCCTGGCTCCTTCACCTATTTTAAAAAGTTCAACGCCAAAAACCGGACTTCCCTTATCAAAAGTCAGCACATCTATGATTTTGGCCCGATTTTTATCATCCAGCCCATCGTAGCCAAACAATAGATATGCTTTGCCACTTTCTGTATTTACCTCTTTGATGTTGTAATAAAGGCAGCCATACCAATTATTGGCATCCATGGCTTCGTATTCAAGGGTCTTGTCGAATCCGGCAACATTGTCTTTCAATTCATATAAGACACCTTTATTTGTTTGGATAAAGCCATAACTTTGGTTAATGTTTCTTTCATTTTTAACTTGCCAGGTAATGATTCTGAATGTATTGGCCTCATCTGATTTAAATGAAACCCATTTCAATTCGTCAAATTTTTTAAAATAACCGCCTTCTTTTTTCAATTCCTCTGAAAACATTTTGTGAAATTCGTTTCCGGCCACCACCCTATTTTTACCTTCAAATGCATTGGCCATTACATCACAATAGAAGGACATATCATATTGGGCACTCAACAGTTTTGAAGAAGCCAGAATCGCTATAAAAACAATTTTTTTAAACATGATATTTGATAATTTAAACTTTTTGTGAAACGTGCTATATTAAAGGTTTATTGCATTTCGTTATGGGTTTAACATTATATTCAAACCAATAGTTCTTTTCTTATAAAACCAATAATACCGCTATTGCTTTGGCAGGATAGAAAAAACTATACTAAACAGAAATCGCCCCGACATTGCGGGGCGATTTTCTCTTTTTTTTATTTCGTGGTATAAAATAACCCGAATGAATCTAATTATTGGTTGATCTTAATCAATTCCACTTCAAATATTAGATCACTTTTAGGAGGTATTGCACCAGGATAGCCTTGCTCACCATAAGCCAATTGATAAGGTATGAAAAACTTGTACTTGCTGCCTTCCTTCATCAATTGTACGCCTTCAGTCCATCCCGGTATCACCTGATTCAAACCAAAGTCAATCGGAGTGCCCCTTTGAACACTGCTATCAAATACTTTTCCATCTAAAAAAGTACCCGTATAGTGCACCTTCACATTACTTGTAGATAAAGGTTTTGCACCTGTTCCTTCTGATAGGACAACATATCTCAGACCACTAAGTGTAACATTAGGAAACTGTGCTTTCATGGCTTCAGTAGCTGCTATCCTTCCTGCATCTGCTTCTGCTGCTTTTTTTGCAGCTATCGCTAATGCATCATTAAAAGTTTTAATAGCATCAAAAGCCATTGCTTCAGTTCCTTTTCTCAAGATGGTTACCGTTTCCATTACATCATTTTGTTTTGTTGCGTTAACTGCCGCTAAGCCTTCTACTACATGGCCAAATATAGAGTGTTTGTTATCCAGCCATGGTGTAGCTACAAGCGTGATGAAAAACTGAGATCCATTGGTACCAGGACCACTATTGGCCATACTTAGTATACCTGGTTCTGTATGCTTCAAGCTTTCATCAAACTCATCTGCAAAATTGTACCCTGGTCCACCCATACCATTGCCTTGTGGATCGCCCCCTTGAATCATAAAATCCTGTGCATCACCATTTGTTACACTGATTACTCTATGGAATTTCAATCCATCATAAAAAGGCGTTCCGGCTGGTTTAGCCTTATTTTCCATTTTTCCTTCCACGAGACCAACAAAGTTGGCTACTGTAAGCGGCGTTTTTTTGAATTCTAAAACCGCGTAGATATCACCTTTTGAAGTGTGAAATTTTGCATAGATGCCATCAGGCTGTTTGCTTAAAAAATCTTGGTCCATTTTGTTTGTTTGATTGTTTTGGGCCGAGGCATTACATAATGCAAAAACCATAACCACTAAGAATAAAATTGCTTTTTTCATTGAATTAATTACATTTTTTATAATAGACTGCAAAAGTACTTAATTTTCCTCAGCGTATTAATAATTTAGTAATTTATTAACTTTTTGCATTGCGTAAAGCCCTTATAGCTATATGAATTTACAATTTTTTACATTCTCTGCACTTCAATTTGCTTGTTTACATGCCCATTAGTATAAATATTTATCCTTAATACTCAGAAAATTGTAGGATTTCATCGTACAAATCAAAGGTAAAGTTTGCATAACACCATCCATAAGTAAACATTAAAAATAGGTAGTTTAAATAGCATGCCAAGAAAAGAAAATGGGTTTTAAACTATCGATTATATAAGAATAATTTATATGAATACTATTGTCTAACCAACTTAATGGAAAAACCACAATTTGATTATTCCTACACAAACCAATGTTAATTTCCATATACCTTTCCATTGCACCAAAATCAAATTAAGGCTTTACCATTAGCTATGTTTATGGGATATAACTAAAGTTATATTTTATGCTTCTTTACAGCAATACATCTTTGCAATATTATTTACACTAAGATAAAATGTCGGTGGCCGCTTAAATCAATCAAGTGTTCAATACTCCTTTTTTTTTAATTCAAAGTAAAACTTACAAAAATGAGAACATTTTATTTTTTTATATCAGCAATTGCTTTTTTAATGCTATCAAGCTGCAATGATGGAAGCACTATAATTACTACATCAGAATATTCAAGCTTACGAGAAGCAAGCAATATGAGCATAGCTTTTGTCACCACAGCCCAGCAAAATGTAAACATAAACACGGCAAAGATTACAGCCACTTATCTTTCTGACCATACCATAGAGATTAAGACAAACGCAGGCATGGATGATGAGCAAATATTTTATTCTACTTCATTTACTGTCTCCGAACCTAATGATGAGATAAAAATCATAAATAATCCAGGTTTAAGTCAGGTAGTATATTTCAATAAAAATAGTTTATCAGCAACAACCAATGAACAAGCATCAATAACTGCAACGATTTTAAATGGAGCGATAAATACCAGTGCCACATCTATAATCATTGAGGAATCAGATTCCCTATAATAAAATAGTGTAGCCTTGCAATTGTATGCAAGGCTACAATTTTATATTTTTAACTGAATTCAAAATCTTTGTACACCAGTTGCGATAGGATAAAGCTGAATAGTTTTGAATAACAATTGACCTGGGCGCATCAGTGTCGATTCGTTTAATAAAATCTATAAAATTTATATAACTATAGTACAACAAATCGGAGAGTTTTGGTTTTGCTCTGATCAATGTCAATTTAAAATTGTGCAAAACAGTCGCATATTGCTCCGGCTCTTCTTTCCTAGTGATAAAGGAGGCAATAAGGTGCAAGCTGGATGCTTGTAATTTGTTCTCCAAATTTTTAAAATTGAATTTCAAAACAAAATCCAAAATACCATCGTATAGTTCATGGTGGAAACAATTAAAAGCATTGGCTAATAAAATTGCTGCTTCTCTGTCTTCTTTATTGACCAATTCCTTCCATTTTTGAATAAAATCATTTGTTTCCTCAAAGGAATATAAACTAGCTACCTGAATAACAATGTTTAAAAATCCAATTATACTTATTTGGCCATGACTGGTTAAAATCCTTGAAGTAAATCCATACTCGTACAATTGTTTTATACTATTGAGGTCTTCCAACTGGCCCATACGCCAAAGTTTAGACGAAACCGAAATTAAATAATAAGTTGCCAATGTATGAAGCTCGCCGGCATGTTCTAATTGCTTATTTAAGAGTAGTGCCTTTAATTGGCCAAAAGAATCTTTGTCAAAATCTTTTACGAGCTTCTCTAATATGGTTATTACCTGTGTATCTGTTTCTGATCCAAGATTGCCAATCAGTTTGTCCACTTTAGAAAAAGCTTCATTAAAATTGTGTTTTTTAATTCTACCCCAATTGTGCATTTCAATCTTGTATAACATGAGATGTACTTTGCAATAATTATAAAAAGTACTTACCACGTCTTCAAGCATTGACCCTTGGTAATCATATTTTAGAGGATTGTTGCTGAAACACATTGAATGAATCATAAAATGCTTGTACAATAAAACATCTGGATTTAAGGAATGTAAGTCTTCCATATGCTTCAACACCTTATAGTAGTGTTGATTTGCCAAATTATAAACTCCTTTCTCGTTTAACGCTTTTAAAAGAAGCAGTTCTTTGCTGTAAGGTTCTTTCTCCAACTGTTGATATATCAACCAATCTTCCACATGACTAAGAAGGGTTGACATATAATTGGAGACAGCTTTGGTGGTAGATTTTGGAAAGAGTTTCGGAGCAAATGATTCTACAGAATACATATCCGATAAGGAAGTTTTATTTTTATTCAAATAATTGAATAATACAAAAAGATCAGATTCAAGATCAGTTATTATAGATATATATTTTCTTAAGGATGACCAATCCTCAGTAGTTAGGGTTTGGCAGATAGAAA
>JAYUTD010000374.1:0-3786 GCA_043755305.1 Saprospiraceae bacterium | reverse complement strand
CACCAAGCTGGGCGTAGAGCGAATTTAGCATGCCAAAAACAGAAGCTAAAATTATAAAAATAGTAGGAAAGAAATAACGCATTGCCTTTGATTGTTTTTTTGTCGCAACAAATATAGTTAAATCTATTTTTTTAATAAAGTAAGGTTAAATGGCATCATTCCTGTAAATACAGCCATGCCGATTGCATAAATTGTTTATTATTAGTTATTTATATAGCCCGAAATCGCAAAATCAATAAATGAAATTTTTAAAATATTAAATTGGAAAGGTGTATATTTTCGAAATAATAGATAAATCGTGGGTCTATCCATACCGCACTACCTAATTTAATTTTAAATATTCAAAAGCACAGACAAATTATAACGGTATTTATTATCATAAAAAGTTAAATTTTACTACTTTTGCCGCTCGTAAAACGAAAGATAACTTTAATATTATAATTTAAAATCATATGAATAACATCGTTTATTTGGTTCCCTTATTGGGAGTTGTAGGCTTGATAGTCATGGCCATTAAAAGTGCCTGGGTGGTAAAGCAGGATGCTGGGGATGCCAAGATGCAAGAGCTGGCCGGCTATATAGCTGCAGGAGCATTGGCTTTTCTCAAAGCTGAGTGGAAAGTGCTATCCTACTTTGTAGTCATTGCTGCTATTCTTTTGGCATGGAGTGGCACACTGGTGGGTACTTCCAGTCCGGTGATTGCCATATCCTTTATCTTAGGCGCAGTATTTTCTGCATTTGCAGGATATATAGGTATGAATATAGCTACCAAAGCCAATGTTCGAACAACACAAGCAGCAAGAACCAGTTTGCCGCTTGCCCTGAAAGTATCTTTTACCGGCGGATCTGTAATGGGTCTTGGTGTAGCAGGTTTAGCTGTAATAGGATTGGGCAGTTTGTTTATCCTTTTTTACAATATGTATGTGGGTGCTACCGGTGCAGTCAATGGTGTAGAAATGGAAAAAGCACTTGAAGTACTAGCGGGCTTTTCATTAGGCGCAGAATCTATTGCACTATTCGCCAGAGTAGGTGGAGGTATATATACAAAAGCGGCCGATGTCGGTGCCGACTTAGTAGGTAAGGTGGAAGCAGGTATACCTGAAGACGATGTCAGAAACCCTGCAACGATAGCCGATAACGTAGGCGACAATGTGGGCGATGTGGCTGGTATGGGTGCCGATTTATTTGGTTCATATGTAGCCACTATACTTGCTACTATGGTCTTGGGAAGAGAGATTGTATCTGTGGATAATTTTGGTGGTATTGCTCCAATATTATTGCCAATGCTTATTGCAGGACTGGGTATAATCTTCTCTATATTGGGTATGTTTTTCGTAAGAGTAAGCGATGAGAAAGGCAATGTACAGGCTGCTTTGAATATGGGTAACTGGTCATCTATAGTATTGACAGGTATTGTCTCTTATCCTTTGGTTATGTACCTTTTGCCGGAAAACATGAATCTAAGAGGCGTAGATTTTACAAGAATGGATGTATTTTATGCAATATTGCTTGGTCTTGTAGTAGGTACGCTTATGTCTATTATCACTGAGTATTATACTGCAATGGGCAAAAGACCAGTACAGTCTATCGTCAATCAATCTGCCACAGGTCATGCAACGAATATCATAGGAGGTCTATCTGTAGGTATGGAAAGTACAGTACTACCTACTATAGTATTGGCGGCAGGTATATTTTTGTCCTTTAAATTTGCAGGGTTATACGGAGTAGCTATTGCAGCTGCAGGTATGATGGCTACTACAGCCATGCAATTGGCCATTGATGCATTTGGTCCTATTGCTGACAATGCAGGTGGTATTGCAGAGATGAGCCAACTACCGGAGGAAGTCAGAGGCAGAACAGATAACCTGGATGCTGTGGGAAATACAACAGCAGCGACGGGTAAAGGCTTTGCCATCGCATCAGCAGCTTTGACTTCTTTGGCACTATTTGCAGCTTTTGTAGGTATAGCAGGTATTGACAGAATAGACATATACAAGGCCGATGTATTGGCCGGCTTATTCATCGGAGGTATGATACCATACATATTCTCGTCACTTGCTATTGCCGCAGTAGGAAGAGCTGCCATGGATATGGTTAATGAGGTAAGAAGACAATTCAGAGAGATACCTGGTATCATGGAATACAAAGCTAAACCTGAGTATGAAAAATGTGTAGCCATTTCGACCAAAGCATCCTTAAGAGAGATGATGTTGCCAGGGGCTATTGCACTTTTGGTACCTGTATTCATTGGCTTTGCATTTGGTCCTGAAGTATTGGGCGGTTGCCTTGCAGGAGTCACTGTATCGGGAGTATTAATGGGTATGTTTCAATCCAATGCTGGTGGTGCCTGGGACAATGCCAAGAAGTCATTTGAAAAAGGTGCTATGATCAATGGCGAGACATTTTATAAAAAATCTGAGCCACACAAAGCAGCCGTAACCGGCGATACAGTTGGCGATCCATTCAAAGATACCTCTGGTCCATCTATGAATATCCTGATCAAATTAATGAGTATCGTTTCATTGGTTATTGCGCCACATATCAGTGTGAAAAAACATGAGGTAATCGGTACAGTACCAGCGAATAAAATAGAGATTCAGCAGCAAGGGCAAAATATGGCGAAGCCTGCGGATACCTATGAAATAAAAAAGTACTAGTCTACTGAAAGTAGTAGTCAATTAAATAAAAAAAGCCCTGGTGAGAATCGGGGCTTTTTTATTATATACTTTTTACTTATTTTTTTAGCAAGAATAATAAAGGTATATCTAATCTTTTATTCCAAGCCTGTTCACTGTGATTTTCACCTGGGTAGTATTTTGTCATCCAGCTTTTCTCTGAAAATCCTTTTGATTTTAATACTTCATCTACTTGCTTTTGGATAGATGGATACAATGCATCCAAGGTTTGGTCACCACAATCAAAATAAATTTTATGGTTTTTTGCATTCGGCAGCTTGTTTGTCAGGTAATGAATTATGGCAGTGGGTATGGGGTTATTTTCCAGTAACCATATGCCGGGCCAGTGTGTGCTCAGGCAAGCAGCACCACCAAATATTTTAGGGTATTCACAGATAGCATACATTGAAATTAAACCACCCATGCTGCTGCCTGCAATAAACGTATTCTTTCTGTCTGAATAAGTTGAATAGGTTTTGTCAACATAAGGTTTTAACTCATTTACCAAAAACTTTAAATACCGATCAGAATCGGGTTTAAATATTTCTGTCGTTCTTCCCGCCCTTTGCATCTGTGCAGTAACAGTATCTTTTTCTATTTGGGTTAAATGCGCATAAGGCTCCTGCGGGAAATAATCGGCATGTCTTGTACTACCGCCATTCCAAACACCTACTACAATTACATCTTTGATTTTATTTTCCTCCATAAGTTTTGTCAGCACATCATCCACGTCCCAGGACTGATGATTCTAGGAAAGAGAAGAATCGTAAAGCATCTGGCCATCGTGCATATATAAAACTGCATATCTCTTTTGGGCATTGTACCCATCGGGCAACCATATATCAATAGGGCGGGCTGTACAATAATTTGATTGAAAATTATCTATACGCTCTAATCTGCCTGAAGAAACTTTAGGCAACTGGGCAAAACCACTTGTCAGTAAAAACACACCATTGATTACAACAAGAAGTTGTTTCAAAATTATTATCATTGGTTTAGTTTTCATATAAAACGGGATTTAAAGGAGTATCAATTTCTTCACCTGGCACAGCTCCCGGACACCAGGTATTCCAATCGTTTAACTGATTTTTGTTTTCCGGATTTTTCAGCA
>JAYUTD010000373.1:0-9479 GCA_043755305.1 Saprospiraceae bacterium | reverse complement strand
TCCTAAACAATCTTTATTCCAACTAAATAATCGATTATGCGTAGCCCAAGTTGGATCGGCGTGTGGCATTACATAAAAATCGTCGCAACAATCTAGTCCTGCAACTAATTTCCAGTTGTACGCGGATGTTGGTATACCTGCATTAATTAAATAACCTTCGGCAATAGACCCATTGGCTCCATCCAATGTCCAACGAGGCACAGCAATTAAAGTGCTACTTACATTTAACGTTAATGGAGATGTTGTAGTAACTCCTACTACACCTTGTGCTTGCCAAGATGCAATTTTAGCATTTACAATAGTGTTTCTATTCCCAGCGGATATTATAAATGTGCCTCCTTTATAAGATACTCCATTGTAATAAAAATCTTCGCCGTCTTTTAATTTTGTAGGGCTAATAATCCACTTAATGGGCACTTGATTGTTTTTCATTAAATCATACATCATGCCATATGGTTTTAAGCCATTGGCAATAGTATTGGGATTTGTTGCACCCATGTTTATAATAAAAGAACCAGAAGGAAATGTTTCTATTTGTGCAAAAGAATTTGCAATTACAAAAATAAAAAAAGTTAGAGCAAATATAAATTTGTTAATTTCTTTGATCATAATACAATGAATAATTGTGTTTTATAAAAGAGGGTATTGAAATTGAAAATTTTCATTCTATATAGGTGCTAATGATTGTTTTCATAATAAAGATATTTGTTTGAAAGCAACATTTTGTTTGAATAAAATCTTGCGGTATCGTCCGTTTCTGGATGTCAATTTGATTGTAAAGAAAGCTTATCATAAAAATATAATTGCTTATTGTTTATAAAGTGTCTTTAATCCTAAATTGCATTTGCAATGGTGAATAGAATTGTTAAAAGAATTTTTGGGTATAACAAAGAAGTTCTTGGGTTTTGAAATATCATTGTCTTTATCTGGTTGTTTTTTAAAAAAATTTAGTATTTCTAGTGTGCATTATTTTACCCAAGCATCTCAAATTGCAAATTTTTAAAAAGGAAAATAAAAGCACTTAAACATAAATCGCCACAAAGTAATATATTTTAAATACAAATATAGTATTTTTTAATATGTTTGTTGAAAAAATTTCATATTACTTAATATTTTATTTGTATATAGCATATATGTAAATAATAAAAAATAAAAATTGTAATATAATAGGATAACCCGTAAAAATAACTTATGCGTATATAATTGTCATTCAGTTATTTATTATTTAATATTGTGAATTATTATACTAAAATATTGCCCATTAGGAGATTTATAAAAATTTAGAAGGAAAAAAAAGGAAAAAATGGAGCTAATTTCACATAATTGTCTTATCTAGACCCGTTTTATAGTATTTCAATTTGTGGTAAATAATAGCATCTAGCTTTTGAAGCACAAAATCCAAACCAGATATAAAACCTATCTTTACTGCACAGTATTTCGTAAAAACACAAATGAGTCTTACAATATTATCGCACCGTTGCTTATCATCGGAATTACTGTCCACACCACCAATGAAAACAATCAGGCGGCCAAAGACATACCTCAGCTCTGGCAAAGGTTTATGAGTGAAAACACAGTGGTGGGTATACCCAATAAAATAGACGGTATTCTATTCAGTCTATTGTGAATAGGAAGGTGGCTATACGAAGCCGTATGCAACGCTTCTCGTTTGTAGGGTTCCTTCAATTAAAGAAATAACTCAAAGCATGGTACTCTAATGAATTTTTCTGCATGAACTGGACTAATTATGCAATTTATTGATGGCCTCTGTTTTATTGGTAACATGTAGTTTTTGGTATATCTTATTGATGTGCTGTTTTACGGTGCCAGTAGTGATATTCAACTGGTCGGCGATCTCTTTGTAAAGCAGCCCTTTTGAAAGAAGCGTGAGCAATTCCATTTCTCTTGCAGTAATAGGCAGTGCATTAACCACCGGTTTGATTTTCATGGTGCTAAACAAGTCTATGATTCTTCTCGCAATTGAAGGGCTCATAGGTGAGCCGCCTGCATGCAATTCCCTGATTGCATCCAGGATCTTCTCTTTGGAACTGCCTTTAAGAATATAGCCTTTGGCGCCTGACTGCAGCGATTGGAAGATTTTGTCGTCGTCTTCGTATACCGTAAACATACAAAACTGAAGCTTTGGGCATTTTTCAGAAAGGTAGGCAATGGCATCGATGCCGCTGGCCCGCGGCAGTCCGATGTCAACGATTAAGATGTCGATGTCGTGCTTCGGTAAAAAATGCATGGCATCTTCGGCATTGGCGTAGGTCAACAGGCATTCCATATCTGCCTCGGCATTGATATAAGCTTTCATGCTTTCTGCGACTTCTCTCAAGTCTTCCAATATAGCTATTTTCATCTTTCTTTACGTTATATTTATATGTATAGTGGTGGTCATTCCATCCGCTGATTTGGCATATGCAATGCTACCAATTCCTTCGATTCTTTTTCCCATATTGTACAAGCCATTTCCTTTATCTCTGGCATCGGCAGCCTCAAAGCCCTGGCCACCAACCTCATGTATGGCAATGGCTAAGCCACCCATAATTGCGACACTAATTTCAATTTTACCCGCACCGGAATACTTTACTGCATTGTGCAATACTTCCTTTACGATTAAAAATACATTCCTTCTTTTCTCGCCATTCATTTCTACATGCAGTTCAGCAGTGTTATCCTTAAAACTGAAATCCATATTTTGTTCTTCCAAATACTCAGCGGCATACCTTCGGATATAACCTATAAGGTTTACCGCATTGTCAAACCGAGTATTCATTGCCCAAATGATTTCGCCCATACTTCTCACCAGGTCATTGCTGTGTTTTCCTATTTTTTTGATCTCTGCTTTCTCGTTTTCATCGCGGGCTGTAGTGAGTGCTTTGTCACTCAGGTATTTAATGGTAGTGAGCCCTGAGCCGAGGTCATCGTGCATTTCAGCAGCGATGCGGGAACGCTCTTTTTCGACAGCGGTTTGGGATTGGATGATAAGGGCTTGCTCGCGGAGGAGGGCATCTTTTGCTTCTGTTTCTGATTGGTGTTTCTTTTTTTGGTAGGCATAGAAAAACCAAATAATGATAGCAGATAGCAAAAGTGGCATTACAAATGATGCCATGATTATCCAATATATTATACTTCCTTCTTGATGCATAATGCTGCTCCTAAATAGCCTAGAGATAAGAATATGTTTCCTGCTTTGAGAAGGTCAGAATATGCTTTCATTGCATCCCCATGAGTAATCAACATATCAAAAAATACAATCAACGGGAATGATGTAGTAAAAAAGATAACTATTCCAAATGAAAAATAAAATGTACCATCATAAAAAATATTATTATTACTTCTAATAATAAATTCTTTTATATATCTGAGGCAAAATACAGCTACAATTGACATTCCAATTAAATATAAATAACTAGTTATTTGATTTTTCCCATTTATTATATATAGATGTATGAATGATGTCATTGAATATAAAATTAAAATCCACTTTATTAATTTACTAAAGTTTTGTTCTTTGAAATAGTGATAGTACACATATAAATAGTAAATTATACATGTAATTGCGAAAAAATTATACGCATCTCTATTATTATGTTTACTGTATTTGAGATAAATTAATACACCAACCTCAAAAAATGTCACATATAAAATGAAAGCAAAAAAAAATACAGGTGACAATGTTCTTCCCTTCAATAAATTAACAAAACCTACGATACAACATAATATTAATATTAATTTATAAAAAGGCATTATTCTACTTTAAGATTATAAGTGGAATTATAGCTACTTAGGTGCAACACCGTCTCTAACTTGTAGAGGTGATCTATTTCCTTTTTTATCAATATTTTTACAATTTGGTGGACATACATCACCAAAATTATATGCTGAATGTGCAATCTCAATAGGAATTGTATCGCTTCCACACATAGATCTAAGTACAACAGTATTCTTTCCAGCATAAGGATGTGGTTTAGTTGGGTCTGAATGTAATTTATAATCTTCCGGATAACTGTATAAATAAACTCTGATTCCTCTTTGTCTTGAACATGTACCGGATAAAAATAGAGAATCAAAATCTTCCTTGAAAAAATATATATATTGTGTTTGTGAGTCTATTGGTTTGATCATTTTGCCTAAATCCTTCAAAGTTATAACTTCTCCATCAAAGAATAGATCAAAAGTAGATTTATCCGTTGCATTGAACTTTAATTTTGTGGACTCATTAAGATTTAAATTTTTATTTATTGAGTCCTTTTTTATTTCCGTTAATAATTTTTTAATCTCTTTTATTTTATCATCATTGTTTGATGGCTTGCATTGATATATCACCATTAAGGCAAGGAAAAGGTAAAATATGTTTTTCATTTATATTGATTTATTATGTTTAGAAATTATATGTAGCCCCAGCAAAAAAACCATGCTTCCATATTTTTGATAAACCTATTGACGCCGTCGCAATAGGTACCACTTCACCTAATTCATGGACATTGCTTAATACGTCCACTTTGCTCAATGCCAATCCAAAATTAAGTATAAATTTTTTATCATAACCAAAAAGCAAAGATCCACCTACCAAGTAACTCACTTTAATATCATTATTGGCTTCGAAGCCAAGACAAGCGCCATAATTAAACCAACCTCCTTTCCTGGAGTGCAGGTGCGAAAGTAAGCCCAAACCAACCCTTGCTTTGCCTGTATTTTCTTCGACTATCATTTTAGTAGAGTCTGAAGTGTAATCAAAAACATACATTTTATCCTTTAGACCGGTTACAAAAAAACCAGCGCTTACATCAAATTTAATGCCCCCACTATTTCTATATTTGAAATTTCGTTCTTCTAATCTAACATATTTTTTAAACCTGGTAAGCTTGATATGCGTATAATCTTGTTCCTCAACTTTAAAAGATAAAAAATAAAATGGCTCAGGTATAGTGCTTGTTGCTTTTGCAAATGCACCTATTTCCCTAAATTTATTAAAGCCGGCCTCATTAAAAACATCGCTTGAAGTGAATTCCATAGCAAACGAGTCCTCTTTTACTAAATTTTCAATCTTGAAAGTAATCATTTTCCCTGCAGTGAATTTTACACCTGTATCATTAATTGACATATGTTTTGCATCTAAAAAAATAGTGTCTTGGGCACTGATCACACAAGTGGTAAACAAGAAAAGTAATAAAATAAATACGTTTTTCATTAGTATAGTATTTTAATTTTTTTTAAACCCAAATTAACGTTTGGTTAAACAGTCCGTCATATTCCCATTGGCACGCTGCCTCCAACCCGCAGTTTTACCTCTTTCATACTTAATGAAGGAGTATCAACATAGAGTGCAGATAGTCCATTTTTTTTATGCTTTAATATTTCATAAAATTTATCAAATTCTGAAACAGGAAAATGTGCTGTTGCCATATTTAGCCCTTCATCATAACTTGGTTTAAATTTGCACCTACCATCATTTTCAGCATAAAAATTAAGGACCATCTTCTTCATTTTAGAACCATTGCCTGGTGTTCCTTCCAATTTGATGATGTGCCATGGATGTGGGTAATTGCCTTCTCCATTGGCAGATTCCACTACTAAATCTATAGCGTATGTTTTAACATTCATTGCTTCAAGCCTCGTGGATTGTGAAAATAAATGACTGCTTGCACTTCCAAAGCTCAATAGGATAATAATAACTAAGGTAGGTTTCATAAAGTGTTATTTTTCAAAAACTTATAGTAAGATAATGCGGTGTACAATATAACTTTTGTTTTATGCCTCTCACACTATTCTATATATGCTGCCAATAAAACAAAGTCCAAATAAGCAATGCACAAGATACTTACATTAGCAACTTTAGTCTTCTATACAAATATATAGTATTCCTTTAAGGTATTTTATTTATTGTACATTTATTTTTGCTACTTCTATTTTACTTTCCCTGATTCATTTTTTTCCAATGCTGAAATTGGCCAAAATAATCCAAAACATTAATATAAAAATGTCGCATTTGTTTTTCACCTTATGATGGATTTTACAAATGATCTATTCCGCCTCGAGAAAGGTATATCGATCCCACCCTCCATTGCAATAGTGTTATTGGCTTTGTTGATGTATTGAATTTTAGATGTATTCACCAAATAACCGGAATGTACTTTAATGAGCAGGTCAGAATTGAATTTATTGAACCAATGCTTTAGTGTTTTTGAAGTAAATACAAATTTCATTTCATTGGCCATAAAATGTATGGTAGAATAATTGCTGTCGGCTTTGATAAATACCACCTGATTGGCCTGGATAAAGTATTTGTTGCGTTGGTTGTTGATCAATACAAATGAATGCTGCACCTGATTTGAAGAATTGCCACCAATATTAGTGGCAATTCTATCTATAAATAAATTCATGTTTATTAATTTTTACTAAAGGTTGAAACAGTCTGCAGGTTATTCTGAGTAGAGACTGCGTCACTTAGTTTGTCCAAACGGGCAGACAAGATGTGGTTATTCGCTTCAAGGACTTCAATTTTATTGCTAAGGTGCTTTATGACTTCCACTAGCATTGCATCATAAGTGCCATAAGAAGTTTGTAAGTACCCTAGCTTGTCTTCTTTTACCAAATCAGGAAATACGCTTTGGATATTCTGAGCGGTAAACCCATACTGGATGCCTTCAGGTCTTTGCATGCCGGTTTTATTGTCATTCCATTCGTAAGTGACGCCATTGAGTTGATTGATTTTTTTCAACAATTCTTCGCCATCCATTTGATGAATGTTCTTTTTCAATCTTGCATCAGAGTTGGCTACCCAACTTCCGGGAGAAGATTTGGAAGCTTCGCCATTTACTTCAAATGTATTGGTTGTCGCTGCCATGTTGATCCCTACTCTATTGTCCGTGAAATTGCCCCAAATTAGTGGAGTAGCTGTGCTGGAATTGTCAATATACAATCTATCGGATCCTGTTTCACTTTCGCCCGCACTCTTGCCTATAAATACATTGTTACTTCCTGTAGAATTAAATCCGGCCCTAAAGCCGAGATAAGTATTTTGGTTGCCACTTACATTAAATACACCGGCACTGTTTCCAACAAAAGTATTTTCAAATCCTGTGGTATTGTTGTCTGCCACTCCGGCACCCAAAAAAGTATTGTTGGCTCCTGTGCTTGTCCGCCATCCACACCAGCCGCCAAGCATGGTGTTTCCGGATACAGTAGATTGTGTTCCCGCATTGAAACCTATTAACGTATTGGTATTGCCAGTGACATTCGCATTTCCGGATGCTGATCCAAGATAGGTGTTTCCTCCACCTAATGTGTTGAAAGCACCTGATCCATTGCCTATAAAGGTATTGCTTCCTGAAGTGGTATTTGCTTTGCCGGCGTCGCGGCCTATAAAAACATTGGCTGCACCTGTAGTATTGGCAAGTCCTGCATCTTTGCCAATCACCACATTATTTGATCCTGTATTATTTACCTTTAAAGCATCTTTTCCTATGGCTACATTATCGGATCCGTTTGTATTTCCATTCAAGGCAGCCTCACCTATGGCTACGTTTCTGCTTCCTATGGTATTTGATACCAATGAGCCCTGGCCTACTGCAGTATTTCTTTCGCCGGAGGTATTGAAGTACAATGATTGGCCACCTATTCCGGTATTGAATGAACCTGAAGTGGTGAACCTTAGCGCAAATTCTCCAATGGCAGTGTTGGCAAATCCTGTCGTATTGGTTTCCATTGATTTCACGCCTACAGCAGTATTGGCACTTCCTGTGGAAACTATTCCGGAATTTTCGCCAATATGCACATTACCACTTACAGTAGTATTAGCCTTTCCTGCGTTCCTTCCAATAAATACACTTCCTGTGCCGGTAGTATTGGCAATACCTGCATCTCTGCCTAGCATTACATTTCCAGCTCCTATAGTGTTGGCTAACCCTGCGTCTTTGCCAACAGCTACATTATCTATACCTGTAGTATTTGCTCGCAAGGCTGTGTTGCCTATCGCTACATTATCATTGGCTGTAGTAGTTGACAATAATGCTTCCATACCAAGAGCAGTGTTTCGGCTACCAGTAGTATTTAAACTCAAAGCACCCTGACCTACACCTGTATTGCTCGATCCGGTAGTATTTGCGTCCGCACTGGCATTTCCAATAAATGTATTGTTGGCTCCTGTGGTATTTCTCCAGAAAGACCATGCACCTATAGAAGTATTTCCTGAACTCGTCGTAGATTGGCTTCCGGAATTAAATCCCATAAATGTATTGCCATTGCCTGTAGTATTGGCGTTGCCTGCGGAAGACCCTACAAAGGTATTTCCACCACCAGCGGTATTTAAAGCACCTGTGGCAAAACCAACAAAAGTATTATTCGTAGTCGTATTTGCTTTACCAGCGTCGCGACCTATAAAAACATTAGCTCCACCTGTTGTATTGGCTAGCCCTGCATCTTTACCAATCACCACATTGTTTGATCCGGTAGTATTTACCTTTAGTGCATCTTTTCCAATGGCTATATTGTCTGAGCCATTTGTATTTCCATTCAAGGCAGCCTCGCCTATGGCTACGTTTCTGCTTCCTATGGTATTTGATACCAAGGAGCCCTGGCCTACTGCAGTATTTCTTTCACCAGAAGTGTTTGTATAGAGCGACTGCCCCCCAACAGCAGTATTAAATGAACCGGAAGTATTGAATCTTAAGGCGTATTCTCCTATGGCTGTATTGGCAAAACCACCTACATTTGTTTCCATTGCCTTATGACCAAAAGCAGAGTTGGCAAAGCCTGTATTGTTCATGCCGGCATTTTCTCCAACGAATGCATTGGTGCCGCCATTGTTTAAAAGGTCAATCCTATTGGGCCTGAATATTACTTTTTCGCTGCCATTGAGCGTAATTCTCACCAGGTTTTCATTAGGATTTTGTTCTGTATCAACTTTTGTATTGCCATCTGCATCTTTTATAACGGAATACATGGTTTTGCTTTCGTTCCAGGCTGTGCCACTGTAGCTCCACACTGTTTTTGTGGTACTATCATATATAAGCAACCCTATTGCAGGTGATGCAATTGCTGCTCTTTCGGCAGAGGTCATCCTTGGTATCAGCAAACCTTTGTCAGTACTTTGTATATCCAACATAGCAGATGGATCTGGAGTCGATGCCGTGGCAGAAATGGCTACCTGAGCATTAGAAGAAAATGACACAACTATCAAAAGAAGTGTAATAAAGCGAAGTTTTTTCATGATATTTATTTTTTTCAAAGGTAGGGGTACGTGCGATTCTGTGAAATATAACTTTTGTTATACGTTTCTACTAAGTTCAATAAAATGAAACCATTGAAATCAATTATGTAAATTATAGATATACCTTGTCTTATATAAGAATAAGTGTTTTATTGTACAAAAATTGATGGACTGTTTTACAACAGCAGAAGTTTCCCCAGATAGCTCACAATGACTTAGAAAATGTCAAGGCTTTAAGAATCTGAGAGTGGAAATTTATCAC
>JAYUTD010000372.1:0-9523 GCA_043755305.1 Saprospiraceae bacterium | reverse complement strand
CTTTCTGACAATGGATGACCTTCTTGACGCACTCCTGGGGGATGTTACTGAGGACCATCATGACGATTATAGAATTGAGCAAAAAACACCCAATACCTGGTTAATTGATGGCCAATTCAGTTTTTTTGAATTTTTAAAATACTTTCATCTCAACGAGGAAGAAGACGACGAATTTGATTTCAATACAGTAGGCGGTATATTTTTATATAAGCTAAATGAGGTACCGGGAAAGGGAGACAAAATAGAGTACCTGGGCTATCAATTGGAAGTTTTAGAAATGGATCTCAATAGAATTATAAAAATCTTATGTACAAAAATGAACTAGTATCCATCTTTTTGGTTAGAAAACAATAAAACTGTATACTTTTTAGATGAGCAATGAACAGGATAATCCAATAACCCATAATGGGGATAAAAAATCAAAGTTTATACTAAGGTTAAAAGCCCTTGGTTTATTGGGTTTTTTATTTTTTTTAGCAAAAGGCATTGGGTGGTTATTTTTCTTTTATTTAGCAGGTAAAGGGTGTTCATAGTTTTTGATGGCAGACATCTGCTAGCCTACACCTGTTCTCACTGATTCTGAAATCACTTTGCCTTTTTTATTCTTTACTTATGGATGGTGTTTTTTTATATTGATCTATTTTTTTGGGTTCATGGATTTTTACTCCAGCCTTAAAAATCAGGAATTTCAGTAAGAGGCCTGTTGCGAAACCGGCTTTGTCTCCGGCAAATTGGGATCTTACACTGACATTGCTTAAAAGTCATTTTGTAAAGCCATGATTTTCAGATGTTTTACCAACGTAGAACCAAGATTTAGCATATTATAAGTTACAAAATGCTTTGCTCGGTTATATTTGATAATTAATCTAAAATATGAAGTCTATAATGCAACTAAATTGTACATTTGCAGCCTAATTTGAGAGAAAGATACATGGAAAGAAATCACATTATAGGATTCCTATTAATTTTTGCTACCCTTTTTATATTCAATATATTAACTTCTCCTTCTAAAGAAGAGTTAGCCAAAAGACAAATCGAAAAGGACTCTATTGAGATGGCTGCGACACAGAAACAGCTGCCCGTAAAAGCAATAGATACAGTAGATGTAGCCAAAACATATGGCTCATTGGCTCCTTTAGCACTTAAAAAAGATTCAATCATTAGCTTGGAAAATGATGTGTTGAAGGTTAATTTTTCGGCAAAAGGTGGTAAGATTGCGTCTGTAATCCTTAAAAATTATAAGAAGATTCAGTCTGCAAACGGGGTAGACAGCCAATCTCAAGTCATTTTGCTAGAGGATAAAAAAAATGTTTATAACCTTACTATACCTACCAAATCCGGAACTATATCAACGAAAGACCTTGTATTTAATCCCTCTTTAAATGGCAATAAATTGGATTTTGTTCTTACGATTGACAGCACTTCTAAGATCATCCAGTCCTATACTTTGCTGCCCAAAGGCAATGGCATCGATTATTCCATAAGCACGCCTGGCATAAATGAAGGTACGGTCAAAATAGAGTGGGTCAATTTTATTGATAAAATTGAAAAGGGCTATAGATATGAACAACAAAATACTTCTATATATTTCAATAAAGTTGCTGAAGACAAAACCGATTATTGTAAATGTGCTGCCAATGATTCAAAAGACCTCAATGGTGTAAAAATAGGTTGGGTTGCCAATACCAATCAGTTTTTCAATAGTACATTAATGAGCCAATCCGGTGGTTTTAAAGATGCGGTACTTACTACAGAAATGTTAGACTTCAATACAAATGAAGACCTTAAAAAATACACCTCTGTCATCAATGTGCCAATTATAGGTGCTACACACAAAATGCACTGGTACATTGGCCCGAATGATTTTAATACGCTGAGAAAGTATGGCAACAAATTTGAAGAAATTATACCTTATGGGTCGAGTATCTTTGGCACGCTGAATAGATGGGTTATACGGCCATTTTTTGAATTTTTAAACGGATTGATGTCGAGCAAGGGCTTAGCTATTATCATAGCTATATTTCTAATAAAAATGATGCTTTATCCTTTGCTCTATAAAATGCTGCACAGCCAGGCAAAGATGGCAGCTTTGAAACCTGAATTGACCAAGCTAAAAGAGAAGTTCAAAGACGATGCACAAAAGCAACAAGTGGAGTCAATGAAGGTATACCAGGAATTTGGTGTAAGTCCATTTGCAGGCTGTTTGCCAATGTTTTTACAGATGCCGATTTGGATCGCCTTGTATAGGTTTTTCCCTTCTAATATTACATTTAGGCAAGAAAGTTTCCTTTGGGCGCCTGATTTGTCCTCTTTTGATTCTTTTTTCAATTTGCCATTTGATATACCTTTTATGGGGGCACACATAAGCTTGTTTACCTTACTTTGGGCAATTTCTACGGTAGTGTATACCTATTATAGCACAAAGGATGTGGACATGTCTGCCAACCCCGCGATGAAGTATGTGCAATATTTCATGCCACTGATGTTTTTAGGATTTTTCAATAGCTATGCCTCAGGCCTTACATGCTACATGTTTTTCTCCAATCTGATCAATATTTTACAGACTATTTTTACAAAGAAATTTGTTTTTGACGATAGCAAAATCAGGAAAGAATTGGAAAAACAAAAAGCTGCTCCAAAGAAAAAAGGCGGCTTTCAGGATAGGTTACAGGAAGCCATGAGACAGCAGCAGAAAATTGCAGAAGAAAAAAATAAAAATAAAAAATAAACCTTGAAAACCGTAGGTGTCATAGGAGCAGGTAGTTTTGGAATAACAGTATCAACATTGCTTTCAGAAAATACGAATGTCTTGCTTTTTACAAGAAAGATTGATATCGTCCATAAAATAAATACTGCCCACGAACACCTTGGGTGGAGGTTATCTGAAAAAATTGTTGCCACCAATGATATTAAGCATATTTGCGATACATGCAGCATTATTTTTATTGTGGTACCATCCAGCGCAATGCGCACCACGGTTCAGGCTATGAACCATTACCTCAAGCCTTCACACATCATCATACATGGTACCAAAGGATTGGACACCAGTCTTATTTCCGATGAAGATCTTTCCAAAGGTAAATTTGACAAAAGAGAAATATGTACCATGTCTGAAGTGATTGCCCAGGAATCAACGGTTTTGCGCATAGGGTGTTTGTCAGGACCAAATCTTTCTAAAGAAATATTGAGTGGGCTGCCCGCTGCAGCTGTGATAGCCTCAGAATTTGATGAAGTTATCAAATTGGGGCAAGATGTTTTGGCGAGTAAAAAATTTTCTGTTTTTGGATCGTATGATATCAAAGGAGCTGAGGTAGCCGGTACGTATAAAAACATCATTGCTGTAGCTTCAGGCATTTCCCATGGTCTTAATTTGGGTAAAAATATGGAGGCATTGCTTATTACTAGAGGACTATCTGAAATGATTGAATTTGGTACTTCTATTGGCTTGAGTGGCCAGGCCTTTTTTGGCGCTGCCGGCATAGGTGATCTGATTGCCACCGCAACCAGTAGCTATAGTCGAAATTTTACATTCGGTATGCGTTTTGCAATGGGCGAATCAAGGGAAGACATTATAAACAGCAGCACAGAAGTAGTCGAAGGAGTGCGTACTTTAAAGATCATCTACCATTTGGGTAAACACTACCATATTGCCTTGCCTATCACCAATTTGTTGTACAAAGTAATATATGAGGATTTTGATGTAAAAAAGGCAATAGAAATACTTATGAGCATTCCCAATGCACCTGACGTAGATTTTAATATAGTAAAATAAGATTGAACCTTCACGCTTTTTCTTCAGCATGGTTATTAGTTTTTTGTTATTTTTACATTAAAATACAATAGTATGTCTGCTACTCTTATGCTGGTTTTGATTACATGTACCATATCTTTTTTTTGTTTGAATAATACCAAATTATTCAACAGCCTTGCACACTATCCTTATGAAGAACACAGACAAAACCAAAAGTACCGTTGGTTGACGAGCGGGTTTGTGCATGTTGACCTATTCCATCTGTTTGTCAATATGTTTGTCCTTTTTAATTTTGGCACTATTGTAGAAAGCCTATTTGTGGAGATACATGGCGAATCAGCAGGAATAACCATATTTACATTGTTTTATTTATTTATGATTATAGTAGCCAATCTCCCTACATTTGCAAAACATAAACTGGACTCTTCCTATAGAGCAGTAGGTGCATCTGGAGCGGTTGCAGCCATACTTTTTTCATTTATAGTTTTCAGGCCTGTGGATATGCTGGAGCTTTATTTATTTATACCAATACCAGCAGTGGTGTTTGGCGTTTTATATTTATGGTACGAAAGTTGGGCTGGCAAAAAACAGATAGACAATATTGGTCATGATGCCCATTTTTACGGAGCTATAGCGGGATTTATCTTCACAATTTTGATGAAACCATCTTTGTTTGGAGACTTTATTTATAAGATTCAAAATGCATTCAATTAATGGAAAAGCTAAAGGTTAAAAAAAGAAGTTACATACCAAGTATTATTACAATGATGAACCTAACATGCGGGTTTATGGCCATCATGGTAGCAGATTATTACCAGAGCTCAATCTTCCTGCTCTTTTCTCTTTTGTTTGATGTATTAGATGGATTTGCTGCAAGAAAATTAAACGCAGCAAGTGAATTGGGCAAAGAACTAGATTCACTGGCGGACCTGACCAGTTTTGGCGTAGCGCCGGCATACTTATACTTCTTACTTAGCCCTTGCGACTGTTGGTTGCATATGTTGCCTCCGGTTATCATGGTAGTGGCAAGTGCCTATCGATTGGCAAAATTTAACTTGTTGCCTTCGTCACCCTATTTTTCAGGCTTGCCTACACCAGCAAATGCTATGTTCTTTATTGGATTGTTTTTGGCTGTAAAATATGAAAGCCCCATCATTATAAGCTTGCTCAAGAATATGTGGTTTTATTCTATCGTGCCTATTTTTTTTGCTATTATGATGGTAAGTAATCTTCAGATGTTTTCTTTAAAGGGCATTAAGAAAAAGGACATGAAACAAAACTTACTTCAGATTATATTACTAGTAATATTTATTGTACTATTACTGGTTGACAATAAATTGGCAGCCCCTTTAATTATTGTTGTATACATACTTCTGAGCGTTGTGCAAGCAATGGTTATTAGGGCTTAACTTGTGCCAAATATTTTAAAAAGAGCTACAATGGAATTTATAAATGCAAGACAATTTGCGATCGATATGGATAGACAAGATCCATTACAATTGTACCGTAGTAAATTTCATTTTCCTACGCAAGACAATGGTGAACCTTATTTATATTTTTGTGGCAACTCTTTAGGTTTACAACCTATTACTGTGCAGCATTCCATAAATCAAGAATTGGAAGATTGGAGAAAATATGGTGTAGAGGGCCATATTCACGCAAGAAACCCCTGGTTGCCTTACCACGAATTTCTTACAGATTCAATGGCGAAGATAGTAGGAGGTAAGGCTCATGAAGTCGTGGTCATGAATACACTTAGTGTAAATTTACACCTTATGATGGTCTCATTTTACAGGCCAACGAAGACCAGGTACAAAATTTTGATTGAACACGATGCCTTCCCTTCAGACAAATATGCTGTGGCGTCGCAAGTAAAATTCCATGGTTTTGACCCAAGTATTGCAATTATTGAATTGAAGGCAAGAGAAGGGGAATACACTATAAGAAAGGAAGACATAGAAATGGCCATCCATACAAGTGGCCATGAAATTGCGCTTGTTATGATTGGCAATACCAATTATTATACCGGGCAATTATTCGATATGAAAGCTATTACGGATATAGCGCATATGCATGGTTGTATGGTAGGCTTTGATTGTGCACATGGTGCAGGCAATGTGCCACTAAATCTGCATGAAAGCGGCGCAGATTTTGCAGTCTGGTGTAGTTACAAATACCTCAATTCAGGCCCGGGCAGTGTTGGAGGCTGTTTTGTGCATGAACGTCATGCTTCTGATCGTGCAATACCAAGATTTGAAGGATGGTGGGGACACAATAAGGCTACACGATTTGGTATGAGAGATGCATTTGATCCTATTTATGGTGCAGAAGCCTGGCAATTGAGCAATCCACCGATACTTTCACTGGCTGCGATCAAAGCATCATTAGATATTTTTGAAAGTGCCGGCATGGCCAATTTGATAACAAAGTCCAAAAGCCTTACTGCCTACTTGGAATTTTTGATTCATGCCATGGACAATGAAAACATCCACATTATCACCCCGGCTGATCCCGATCAAAGAGGTGCACAATTGTCTATCCGGGTTGCTAAAGCGGATAAGTCAGTATATGATAAACTTATATCCCAGGGTGTAATAGCCGATTGGCGTGAACCGGATGTTATAAGAGTAGCACCGACAGCATTGTACAATAGCTATGTAGATGTATTTGATTTTGTGGAGATTTTACAAAGTATACTAGAATAATAAAAAATGTTAAATACAGAGCAAAAAATAAACATTATTGGCGCCGGTCTTTGCGGTAGTTTGCTTGCTATAAAACTGGCACAACGCGGATACCAGGTAGAGCTGTTCGAAAAAAGAGGCGACATGAGAATGGAGAAAATGTCCGCCGGTAGATCTATCAATCTGGCTTTGTCAAGCCGGGGCATCCTGGCTTTAGAAAATGCCGGAGTAATGGATTCCATCAATCCATTATGCATACCGATGACCGGTCGTATGGTACATCCGATTGGAGGCAATCCATTCCAAAGCCCTTATAGCGGTAGGGAAGGAGAATATATAAATTCTATTTCAAGAGGTGAATTGAATATGGTTTTGCTAGACAAAGCACAGTCTTATCAAAATGTGAAACTCAATTTCAATTACAATTGCCAGCAAGTAATACTCGAAAAAGGAATCGCCTATTTTAAACATGGAAAGACAGCGACTATTGTTGAAACCAAAGCAGACGTTATTATTGGTACCGATGGTGCCGGATCTATATTGCGCAAAGCGATGATGGAACAGACCTCTTTGTTCAATTATTCTCAGCAATTTTTGACCCATGGATACAAAGAACTTTCTATAAGCCCACTGGACAATGGCGGATTTAAATTAAATAAAAATGTATTACACATATGGCCCAGAGGAAGTTTTATGGTCATCGCTCTTCCAAATATGGATGGTAGTTTTACTGTTACCATGTTTCACCCATATGAGGGCGAGTATGGGCTCAATGGGTTGAATGACAAAGCAAAAGTGAAAGAATTTTTCGAGAAATTTTATCCGGAACTTATTCCATATATGCCGGATTATGTCGATGAATTTTTTAACAATCCTACAGGAGGCCTGGGTACCATCAAATGCTATCCATGGCAAGCGTATGGCAAGACATTATTGATGGGCGATGCAGCGCATGCTGTGGTGCCCTTCTATGGACAAGGCATGAATGCAAGTTTTGAAGATGTGAGGGTGTTTGATCAGATGGTTGATTTATACAAAGGCGAATGGTCTGCCATTTTTGATGCTTTTCAAAAAGAGAGAGCGGACAATACCAATGCCATAGCAGACCTTGCTATTGACAATTTTTATGAAATGAGAGACAAGGTAAGCGATCAGATTTTTGTAAACAAGAGAAATTTGGAAACCCGATTGGAACAGAAATACAAAGATTATTATTCGAAATATTCTTTGGTTACTTTTAGACCTGATGTTCCTTATGCAATAGCTATGGAGCGAGGTAGAAAACAAGATGAGATTTTGCTCAAATATTGTGAAGAAAATACGGGTGAAGCAGATGAACAAAAAGTATTGGACTTATTGAAAAACATATAGTCAACCTCAATATTTGGTAAACAAGGAATAATATTCTTTTCAACCAATGAGTAAGTTAAAATACAAAATAAAATACCAGAATTAATTACATGGCAATAGAAAATACTACACTAGAGCAAAATGCAAAGCCACTTGGCAATTACCCACACGTAAAAAGAGTAGGTGATTTTATTTACGTGTCAGGTACCTCAAGCAGAAGAGCAGATAATACCCATGCCGGAGCTGTGCAGGAGGAGACTGGCGCATGGACACTTGAAATCAAGGAGCAGACAAGAGCCGTCATTCTCAATATTCAGTCTATTTTGCAAAGTATCGGTGCAGATTTGTCCCATATAATTGATATTACAACTTATTTAGTTGACATGAAAGATTTCAAAGGCTATAATGAAGTCTATGGTGAATATTTCAACAGTAGCACTGGTCCTACACGCACTACGGTCGCAGTGCACCAATTGCCGCACCCCAATTTGTTAATAGAAATCAAAGCAGTAGGTTATTTGAAAAAGTAACCACAATAAAAATTCAGGTGCAGCAGTATAATATGGAGTAGTTACTTTCTATAGTCGAGAGGCGGCTTTCGATCACCGGCGAGAGACTTATAAGTAAAAATTTTTGCACCTCTCCGTTCATACAACTCGAGTTTTGCTTTATCAATGATGGATTGATTTTGAAATAAAGTTGCGGCAGTTAAACCCAAAATTTTTGCAGCATTGAGCATACCTTTATGTCCTATGCTCATACCATTGCACGCCACTGCCTGCCAGCTGTGGGCCGGAGTTCCAGGCACCCAGGTTGCTGTGGATAAGCCTACGGTAGGTACGACCCAGCTTACGTCACCCACATCCGTCGAAGCTGGAAAAGACAAACCGGATACATATTTTTTGACTTCATGGGAAGTACTTATATTTGGCAAATTCTGAGAAAAAATAGTTTTTTGAAGCGTTTGGGCAAAATCGTTTTCCTCTTTTGAATACAATACACCACCTACTTTTTCAAGGCTTTTTTGCATTTCAAGGGCTAATGTTTCGTTTGGCAATAAATTATATAAACCAGCCATGACTTCGTACCTCATTTTTGTTTCAGTGCCAAGGGCGCCGGCTTCAGCAGCCTTCAGTACTCGCTTCCATGTTTCTTCAAGTCCTTTGGCAGAAGGATGCCTTACGGTGTATTCTACCATAGCATAATCGGGCACAATATTGGAGGTCAATCCGCCATCTTTAATTACATAATGAATTCTTGTTTCCGGAGTGATGTGCTCACGCATCATATTGACCATGTAGTTCATGGATTCTACACCATCAAGGGCTGATCGGCCCTTCTCCGGGGCGGCGGCTGCGTGTGCGGAGCGTCCGTAAAACCGAAACAGGGTTTGTTTGATCGCCATACACGATTCAGGACTCGCATTGTTTGTGCTGGATGGATGCCAATGCAAGACGGCGTCAACATCCTTGAACATTCCGTCGCGCACCATGTACACTTTTGCTCCACCGCATTCTTCTGCAGGCGTTCCGATGAGCCGTACCGTTCCAGACTTTTTATTCTTAGAGAGCCATTCCTTGAGGGTGATGGCCGCAGCCGAGGAAGCTGTCCCAAAAAGATTGTGGCCACAACCCTGACCGGGTCTTCCTTCGACGAGAGGGTGTTGATAGGGCACCGAGTCTTGAGAAAGTCCTGGCAAGGCGTCGAATTCTGCCAGTATGGCGATGACGGGAGCGCC
>JAYUTD010000371.1:0-9530 GCA_043755305.1 Saprospiraceae bacterium | reverse complement strand
AACCAAATAAGGAATAAAAAGCAAAATTGGCTATTTTTGAAAAGCACTACTAATGAAGGGCTATCTGGTTTTAGAAAATAACTATGAAAAACTATTTTTTTTCAATAAATACTTTGTGAACAGCTTCTGTGATCGAGTGCACCTGCAATTTTTCATAGATGCGTTTGATATAACCTCTGACCGTATCAATACTGACGGATACTTCTTGGGCAACCATTTTATAACTTAATCCCCGAGATAAATGTGTTAAAACGAGTAGCTCTCTATCTGTCAAATTAGAATCCATTAACTTATTTTTTTCTCTGTCTGAGGTCATGGCGAGTACTTTCCTGGCAATAGCGGAACTCATAGGAGCCCCACCATTGACCACATCTTTAATGGCGTCCAATAGATTGGCCAAAGAACTTTTCTTCAAAAGATAGCCTGTAGCGCCTGCCCTGATGGCATCAAATACCCTGTCATCATCATCAAAAACAGTATTGACTATAACCTCAGCATGCAAATTGGCCTTCTTCAATGTTTTAATGCCCTCAATACCGGAAATGCCAGGCATATCAATATCCATGAGAATAACATGCGGGTGAAAAGCTTCTGTATTCTTGACAATATCAAGACAATGACCAAATTCACCTGCCAACTCAAAATCCGGACTGGTACGAATAATGTTTGCCAGCACTTCCCTGAGACCTGCATTGTCTTCATATATGGCTACCTTTATCACCTTTTGCACATTTTCAACAAAGATATTAAATATTAGCTTTGGCAGCTGAATTTGAAAATACATATTGATGTGTATTTATCGCAAACCGATGATAAATGTGATTTGTTACAAAAATACAAATCCGGTGGATCTGAGAGCGAACAACAAAGGGTAAAGGGGTAAATTGGAAGAATAAATTTTATTCAAAAACTTATACCCCATAAAAAATAGTAGTACAATTATTTGGTAAACTTTGCTATCTAAAATGTAAAATACCAGTCTAAGATGGAGATAAAGCTATCCTTTAGAAATCCAGGCCCCGAAAATGAAGATTACGAGACCATCTTCTTCCAAAATCTTATAGACAGGTATATCGCCTTAGGAGCCATAATCAGGCCTATATGGGCCGACGCTATGCACAAACTAAGTATACCAGCTCATGCCACTGTCAGATCCAAAAAAAAATGACAATAAAAAAAAAGTGGGGAGCGGCCTATAGAAGTCCGAACTTTTACCTTTGACTTTGACATAGAAGCACCTTCAGAACTTATAGAAATAGGGCTTCTCGCAGGCTTTGGTAAAGACAATGCGATGGGCTATGGGTATGGGGAAGTGATCAAATAATTGTAGAGTGGGGTTAGCAGGAATTTTCGCTCAGAGCTCATCCCCTTTTTGGCTAAGGAATCTAGACTAAAAAGTGTGTCAAAATTATTAACAAAAAAGCTAATTTTGACAAATGAGACAACTAACGACAAAAAACCAAAGGCATTTGAGGATTCCAATTGTGGCTATCTCGATTATAAGAATCAAAAGCATTTTAGTTATTGCACTTTGTTTTATATTAGAAAAAATAGATAAATTCAGTTTAAGATGCAGACGAAACAAATATATACAATGTTGTTGTAATGGTAATCTTTGTATTATTTAAAAGGTGAAAAAGTGAAGTTAATAATTAACGAAGTAATTAACATAATGGGCAATTAATTTATTAGTATAACGATAAAATATGCCAGCTCAATCAGACATCTCACTCCCTCTCCTACCGAATCACCATGACCACATATACAACCGTGGCAATGAAAAACGAAAAATATTTTTCATTCATTAAAACTATCGTTTTTTCCTAAAACGCTATTCGGAATATACAGATCATTACTTTGACACTTATCGCTATTGTTTGCTAGACAACCACTTTCATCTTTAACTAAAACCAAAATCTGTGGATGAGATTTTTCAAGTTTTATTGCATTTAAATTGGTTTATGCCAACTAGGGGTTACCCTTCATTTTAAAGTCCGGGCATTGCAGGTTGAAATTGTTGGTATATATTTGCATAGGATTATTGTTAGAAAGCATGGTAATCAAATCAATTTTACAGATTGATTTTTATAAGCAATGATGGTGTTATTGGTTGATATTCAAAAAATGGCACCTCATTTTGCTTGTTGATAGCCTCTTTTTATTAAAGAATAAACAAGTAGTATTGAAAAAATACATTACATTTTATTTAATATTGGCATCACTGCAAATGAAAGCAATGGGCGGCAATCCACTACGCTTTTCACCGAAAATCAACTTAGACACTTTTGCCCTAAGCTACAAAGACGAAAGCAGGAGGCTTACTATCGATAGTTTTTTGTCAAGGGCATACCCCTTTTCAAAAATAAAAAGCAACCTCAATTTTGGCTTGACATGGTCATATTATTGGCTGAAGTTCAATCTTACAAATCAATCCGATAAACCAATTGAATATTTGCTGGTTTTCGAAAGCATAATTCATGACACACTGACTTTTTACCAGTGCCAGGATGGTTTATTGACCAAATCCCAATCTATGGGCGAAGGTGTTGAACCAAGCCAAGTAAAGACCAATAATACAAAACCAGAATTTCAAATCCTCCTACCACCCAAATCTAGTTACACCTATTATATTAAAGCAAGTATGATTGGTCAACCCGTTAATTTGTCCGGTAAACTGCTCAGTCACAGTGCCTATGAAAATTGGAATTATTCTAATTTGTTTTTCATTGGTGCTATTTATGGTATTATCTTCTTAATCCTTCTCCTCAATGTTTCATTTTTCATTACAACAAAAGAAATACTATATATTAATTTTTCATTGCAGGTACTGGCATCCTGGCTTTGTCTTTTTTATTTTGACGGCTACATTTCAAAATATATTTTCCCATATAATCTCTACTGGGCCAACCAATCGATAGCCATATTCATGTCATTGACCTTTGTTTTCTCAAATTTAAGTGTCGCAGAGTATTTTAATTTCAATAAATTGGCTCCGATTGAAGACAAGGTTACAAAAGCTTTGACCTACGCCATCCTTGTTTTGCTGGCCATATCTTTTTATCATCCAATCGGGTTTTTTGTATTTATTATATGCATGATTTTCGTCACTTCCTTTGTAGCCCTTTTGCTACTTCGATCTGTCATCATGGTTAAAAACCGAGGATTCACGGCCTATTTTTATGGCTTTATAGCGACTTTAAACCTAATCCTTTTTGGATCAATGTTTCAATTATATATTTCCGGTACCTTACCATGCACATTTATATCTCAGCATGCAATGCACTTTGCAGTAGTGGGCCAGGCATTGTTTATGGCTCTGGCTGTCAACGATAAATTTAAGCATATAAAAGAAGAAAACAGCAGGTACCAGGAACAGCTTTTGAAAGCAGTAAATGACTATGCACAGAATCTCACCATAACTATAGAGAGTGAACGCCAAAGACTGGCCAACGATCTGCATGATAGTCTTGGACAGAATTTGCTTTCTATAAGAAACAAAATCTTACTGATTAAGAAAAGAAAACAAGTAGCACCTGAAGTAGAAATGGAATTCGACATTCTTAGCCAGGCCATATCCGGCACTTTGGAAGAAGTAAGATCTATATCATACAATCTTCGACCACCTATTCTCAATACGCTTGGCCTTACAGCTGCCATTAATTCACTTGTCGAAAACATAAGATCCGGCAGCGATTTGGAAATAAGCCTTTATTTTTATAGATCCATTGATGGTCTTATCAAAAAAGACCTTGAGATCAATGTGTACAGAATACTTCAGGAGTGTTTCAATAATGCAATAAAACATGCACGTGCTACTAAAATTGAATTGAATATAGCAATAAGTCATGAATTAAATTTTCATTTTAAAGATAATGGACAGGGCTTTAACACTAAATTCGAACATAAAGGCCATGGCTTGCTTGGCATAAAAGAAAGAGTAGCATTGATGGGAGGCAGTCTGAATATTACTTCTGATCACAAAACAGGCACTCAGTTTTTCTTTACCATACCTGTTAATCAACAATAAATCTATTCAATCATGATAAAAATATATGTTGCCGATGATCACCCGCTTTTCTTAAAAGGACTCATTGATACCTTACAGGATGCAACAGATTTCGAACTACTGGGCTATGCATATGATGGAAAGACTGCACTTGACCAAATCCAATTAATGAAACCGCATATTGCCATTCTAGATATGGACATGCCATATATGAACGGCATAGAAGTAGCAAAAGTCCTGCTCAATACAAACCCCGCAATAAAAATATTAATCCTCAGCATGCATAAAGAATCAGACATTGTAAAAGCATCTATGGCTCTGGGCATACATGGCTACATATTTAAAGATGATACTGTAAATGATCTTGTCACCGGATTAAGAGCGATTACAAATGGTGAATATTTTACCTCCTCTATAGCAGAAAACAAATCAACAAGGATTTATTTAGAGGATATAGAAAATCTGTTGTATACCCTCACTAAAATGGAACGAATCGTACTGGATTGTATCGCTGATCAATTGTCTACCAAAGATATAGCAGAAAAATTATTCATTAGCCCCAAAACTGTAGAAAACCACCGGTCAAACATATCGCGAAAACTAAAACTTAAAGGTAACAATAGCCTGCTTAGGTTTGCACTGAATTCAAAAGAACAATATTATTAAACTTACAAGTATAATTTTTTTTTAAACCTAAATAAAATTATTTTAACATGAAAACAATTTTTACATTTTTATTATTATTGCTGCAGACTTTTGTAATGCATGCTCAAACTGCGCCAATATTTACTGCTGCTGACATGCCAATACCAGATGGTGAAATACCCATTGTGACCGTAGACCATACAAAAATAAAAAATCCCACTGGTGGGATCAACCAAACCTGGGATTACGCAGGTGCAATCCCTACGGCCAGCTCTACCAATCTATTTATAAAAGAGCAAGCTCCTTTTTTTACTAATGCCGGCGTTGACGTATATATAGATGTATTTAAAAAATTCAATGCGAATTTTGGATACAATATATCTCAAGAATGGGATTTTGATGACACCGGCATATATGACAAAGGCCATTATGTCTATCCACAAGCCTATAGTCTGGCATCATTTACAGGCAGCGACAAAGACAGCCTGATCATGGCAGAACAAGGCTATATTGTTGACAAACCTCGTGTAATCATAAAATTTCCTTTAACTGTAAATTCATCCTGGAAAAGTTCCAGCAGGCGATACACAGACTTCCTACTTAAGGTGGGAGCTTTCGGCTTAAATAATACTCCTGCAAGACATGTATACACTACCGTCAGACAAGATAGTATTATCGGCTGGGGTAAAATGAGGGTACCTACTGAAAATGGTACGAGTAAATATTATGATGTACTGATGGAAAGGGTAAAATCAAGCATCATCGATAGCTTTTATTTAAATGGTGCTCCTGCACCTCCTGCAGTGCTCAATGGATTTGGCATAGCACAAGGACAAAAATTAGACGAAACCAATGTCTACAATTTTTACAGAAAAGGCCAGGCTAATTATTTTATGAGGGTCTCTTACGGAACAGACAATACCTTTACTAAACCTAATGGGGCATTTATCAATATTGCGGAACTTGAAACTTCATCAAGTAAAGGCGAAACAGAACATTTTTCCAGTGTAATCTTTCCATGCCCTGCCTACGATAAAGTCAATGTTTTACTTGGCGATATAAATGCCATGTATCCCACATACGAAATTGTGGATCTATCAGGCAAATGGCTGACCAATGGACAAACCAATCAGAGCGGTAATACCATTACCATTGATGTTCAAGATCTGCCAAATGGTAATTATTTTGTAAAACTGCATAACTCAAAAAACAATTCGACTCGGGTTGAAAAAATCTTTATTCAAAGATAGGTGTTAAAAAGGGACTGCAGGTTGCAGTCCCTTTTTATTATAATGAGCCATTGGCCAATTGCCAATTATTGGATCAACAACTTCTCTTTTTTCTATAATGTCGACTGCTATTGGATTTAAAGAGAGCTGAAATTTTAAGAACCTATGCGGTTAAATATAAATTTATCAACTGTGAAGCCAATTAAATATTAAAAGATTTATTTTTAGGCACACAATCAGTAACCATCAAATTTTTATTTAATAATGTTATGCAAAAGAAAAAATTGTCTCCTTTTCAAAACCAATGATAAATTTAATCTAAAAGCAATTTTTGATTAATCTCATCAGTATTCAACATTTTACATTCCCCGCTTTTCAATTTTGCCACAATGTATTTTGCAATTTTTTCTGCAGAATTGATTGAAGCAAATCTACAAGTACCAAACAAAAATACAAATCCGGTGGATCTGAGAGCGAACAACAAAGGGTCAAAGGATAAAATCAAACTCAATCCTCCACCAAATTTTTCATAACTTCTTCGGTAACTTCTATTTTGCCATCGCCACTTTTCATTTTTGCGACTAAATATTGGGCCACATTTTCTGCGGAAATAAAAGAGTTAAATCCTTTATTGCTTAACCTTCCAGGAATGTTGCTTTCGTTCATGACCTCTTTATCATTTAAATAAATACCAAAGCCATACTTTTCATCGGCTACTTCTTTGACGAAATAATAGATTCTTTTGTTTATTGCATTGTTTGAAGAGGATTCTAATGGCGAAGGTACAAAAACCGGGTTTGCGTTTTTATCGTTTTTTGTGGCCGAATCCTGGGCCATTGCTGAAATAACACAGCAAATAAAAAGCAAAAAAGCAAAAATAATTCTTAGACCAAACAATTTAAAACTGAGTTTGAATGGGTTATCCATACTGAGATGATTGAACTATTGAAAAAAATATTAAATAGCGATTTTACACTAAAACACATTATAGAAACAAAAATACGTTTAAAAGTTTGACCTCACCAAATAATTACCCATAATATTACTCTTTTCAGCAATGTATACCCATTTTTTCCGATAATTATTTGGTATTTTAGACCTAAAATGAAACTAGTAGCTATTCCATGAGAATTATTTTAAAGAAAAAACCATCTGCTTTAGGCTTTGGATAAGTAGTCATTGTTCAATTCATAATACATCAATTCTTCGTCATCATCCTTCATGCTAATCATCTTGATATAATGCATCCCAATTTTTTTCAACAATTTCTGAGAAGACAAATTGGTTTTTGTTGTTATGGCACAAATCTGAGGTAAGTTAAAAGAGCGGAAAGCAGCATTTTTGATTTTATCGGCAGCTTCAAAGGCGTAGCCTAGCCTTTCGTATGCAGGTAAAAATGCAAAGCCTATGTCTACTGCGTCCAGGCCTTCACGATCATATAAGCCGCATGTACCAATCTTTTTATTGTCTTCTTTTCTTACCACTACATAATTACCAAAGCCTACTCTTTCTATTTGGGGCAACATCTTAGTTTCTATATATTGTGCTGCATCCGCTATACTTTTTACATTTCTATCTCCGATGTATGCTATCCATTTCGGTGTATTGAACAATTCCAAAATAAGGTCCGCATCTTCTACCACCACCGGCCTTAAATACAATCTTAGGGTTTCAAAGTTTAAATAGGGATTCGCCATTGGATATTAATGTAATAATGTGAAATTGTCTGCCCAAAAATGGATATAAAAATAGACACATTTATTGAATTGTCCAACTGATTTAAGCAAGGATTATCCTAAAGCTATACAGAAGCAGATCAATAAAGTAAAAAAGCAGTGCTTTTATGCTGGTTTGGCATTAAATTTTAAAAATCAATCGTAAGACAAATCAACAATATACTATATCTTTACCCGGAAATAATAAATCTATTGTATGCAGACAGAGGGCAATTCATTCAAACAATCGCTTAGTTTATTAGATGGCACTATGCTGGTAGCAGGGTCAATGCTGGGCTCAGGTATATTCATCGTATCCGCGGATATAGTCAGAAATGTCGGCAGCAGCGGTTGGTTGATTGCAGTGTGGCTGATCACCGGAATCATGACCATGATAGCGGCAGTAAGTTATGGAGAGTTAAGCGGCATGTATCCAAAAGCTGGCGGCCAATATATCTACCTCAAGCAAGCCTATAATCCTTTGGTAGCCTTTCTCTATGGCTGGTGTTTTTTTGCAGTAATTGAAACTGCCACAATAGCTGCAGTTGCTGTAGCATTTGCAAAGTTCACTGCCTATTTATGGCCGGGTGTAAGTGAAGACAGGGTCATGATGGACATAGGCTTTACAAAAATTACTGCGGCCCAATTGCTGGCTGTTTTCATCATCCTACTCCTGAGTTTTGTCAATTCAAGAGGTGTCAAAAACGGAGGCCTTATTTCTACTTTTCTTACTTTGATTAAAATTGCCAGCTTATTTGGTCTTATATTTTTTGGCTTCCTTCATTTTAGTACGGATACCTGGAATGCCAACTGGGCAGATGCATGGAACTTGCATGCACACGGCAGCATGGGTACTTCATATACTATGGCAGCTGCATTGGGTGCAATAGCTGCCGCAATGGTTGGTTCTGTGTTCAGCAGCGATGCATGGAATAGCGTTACTTTTATAGCCGGTGAAATGAAAAATCCACAAAGGAATATTGGCCTGTCTTTGTTTTTAGGAACGCTTATTATTACGGTGATTTATATCCTGACGAATGTGATGTTTACTGGTGTATTGACACTGGATCAAATAGCCGGGGCCGAGAAAGACAGGGTTGGCGTGGAGGCAGCTAAAGCTATATTTGGCAGCACCGGCACAATCATAATCGCGGTTACTATAATGATATCCACTTTTGGATGTGTCAATGGCTTAATACTTGCAGGTGCAAGGGTGTATTATACCATGGCGCAGGATGGTTTGTTTTTTAAGCCTGCTGCAAAGCTAAACGATTTTGCTGTACCATCGTGGGCGATCTGGGTGCAATGTATTATTGCAAGTTTGTGGTGCTTCAGCGGCAAATACGGCCAACTGCTTGATATGATTTCTTTTGTGGTGGTAATATTTTATATGCTTACCATTTATGGTATTTTTATTTTGCGAAAAAAAGCACCGGATGCGGAGCGTTCGTATAAGGCCTTTGGCTACCCTTATTTGCCGGCATTATATATTCTGATGGGATCCGTATTTTGCGTACTTCTCATCATTTACAAGCCGCAGTTTACCTGGCCGGGTTTGCTCATAACACTGGCGGGAATTCCTATATATTACTCTGCCATTAGAAACAAGGCATAACGAGTCTATACCACATTTTATATTGTGGACTAACTATTGCAATTTGACCACACAATACTATTGTACGAGTCGTCGTTAATAAAAAAACAAAAATATGAGACAATTACTGTGTTCATTGATACTTTGTATTTCCCTTATAGGAAGTGCCCAATTGTCACTTAAATTTGGCATGATAAAATCTTCCATCAATACAAGCAATTTTAAAGAAGCGTTTAAATACGAGTCCAAAGTTACCCCTTTGTTTGGTGGGGTATACTATAGAATCAGCCCTTTAAATATGCTTGGCTTTGAGACTGGCTTGCAGTACCAGGGCTACTCTG
>JAYUTD010000370.1:0-3823 GCA_043755305.1 Saprospiraceae bacterium | reverse complement strand
TCATCTTTGGGATTATTTTTCCAGTGTTTCCACGTCTTTGTCGATTCATTAAATGCATACAATCCGTTGATGGTAGCCAGCCACATCAGACCTTTGGCGTCCAAATAAAATTGCAAAACATAGTCGTCAGGGGTGTCAAAAGCATCAGGTATGGGATATGAAACAATTTCTTTTCCCGTTTTTTTGTCTATTCGGCCTATGGTATTTAGATTTTCTCCATTCTGACGGTAAACCCACAGTCTGTCGGCTGCATCGTTAAAAATATTTATATTATTTACATCTTTCCCGGAAATTACTGCATGCCGGTTAAATTTTTTATTTTTTGTATCATAAGAAATCAAGATGTTTTCTCTTTTTCCTAGTGCAGTAAATACGTACACCCAATATACACCATTTTTATCCAAATGAGTCCTGTTAAATTTTGCATCCATTGACTTTAATAACTCAAGTGGGAGATTTGGCAATTTATCTTCCTGCAATTTAGTATACACATCCATAGTATTTTTGGTCTCAAAACTTCTAAAGGCTTTTTTTCTTTGGTCGTATTTTGATAGCCCAAATCCACTACTTCCCAACCAAAGTACCCCGTTTTGATCGATGAAGATATTATTAAACAGTTTATCAACAGTTCTATTTTCGGTAGATTTATTTTTTATGTTATATATATACATACTATCACTTAAAAAAAGACACACCTGGCCATCATTTACTGAATAATATTTTATGTTTCCAACAATATTACGAGCAGAACAAATTGTTTTTTCAAAAACGATTTTTTGCGTTGTGGTATTGAAGTGTTTTATGGTGTTTTTATATGCCAAAACTACCGCATCTTTCTGACTGGGCACCGGAAAATAATAGGCTGCTCCGAAAGTGTTATTTTTGATTCCAAAAAAATTGGACGAATAGGAAGTTAGGGTATATTTTGAACCTTCTTCATTACTTTTAAAGCAAAAAATACTGTCTGCAAAAACAGCCCATATAGCTTGATCTGCAACCCAACTTATGGTTAAGTTTTTACTACTTTTAGCGGTATAGTTTTTATTGGGAATGGAGCCATTGTAATCGAATTTAATTTTTGCTTTTTGGACTGTCTTGCTGCCTTCTTCATGTAAATCCATTGTACTGACATCTACAATAAAAATATTGGTATAGCTGTTTACAAACAATTTACCATCAGCATATTTCAGATAACGTATACAGTGATTTCCCGGGATTTTATTGATAACGGGAACCGGATAAAACCGCTCTGTTTTTTTATCAAACAAAAACAGACCTTTGCTATTGGTACCCACCCAAAAATTGCCATTGTCATCTTCCAGGGTAGCATTACAAAAATTATCAGGCAACGAATACGGATCTTTGGGGTCATTGCGAAAAACAGTGATTTGATAGCCATCATATCGGTTGAGTCCATCCTTGGTAGATATCCACATGTAACCTTCCTTATCCTGGTAGATACAATTAATCATACCTTGTGAGAGACCTTGTTTGAAGCCTAAAGGCTCTCCCTGCGCAGTACTAGGGTGGAGTATGCCTTGACCAAATAAGCGCAATCCACCACAACAAAGCAATAAGAATAAAGGTGCCAGGAAGTTTTTATATGTATACATTTTATAACGGCGATTGTTCTGCTGCGAGGCAGCTATAAAAGATGCTAATATAAGTGGTAAACCCTATAACTCGCACAAATCCTGAATTTAACAGCAATTTACAGACACCCAGCTGTTTTTATTATAACCTGGCTGCCAGGCTTCGGTAAAAACTGGTTTTGTGACCGGATGATCGGCGCATCAAATGTGACTGTACTGCCATTGTTTACTATTGTATTGCCCTGCAGTCTGATTTCCTGTATGGCCCTGTAGGTGCCTGACAATGGAGAATTTGCACTCGTAAGGGTCAGAACATTTACACAAGTAGTAATGTGCAAAAGAAAAGGATTTTGTGGCGTTCCTAAGGTCTGCGACCTGTCAAATACCGCCGTTTCTGTAGCATCAAATACGCTGTCTACCGAGGGTACATACACTTTGAAAGTCAATACATCACCCGATTGTGTATTGGAATACATCGTTGCCGGAAAATAGGCATTGCCCGCCACAAAAATAATGTCGCTGCCATTGACTACACCCCTTATTTGAGTTCCTACAAATATTCCTACCTTTGATCCGGCTTCATTCATATAGGTATTGCTGTTTTTCATCACCCTAAAAATACCCGTCATGTTGTATTGGTAGGCGGCCGGATTTACCTGCCAATTGGGTGCAAGGCCAAATAAATTTGTTTTCACGGTAATCGCCAAAAACAACAATAAAAAACCAATTTTTGTTTGTCTGCTCATGCTATTACATCTTGTTTTTGCCGATACTGAAAAGTGGAAAAAGAAGGGTCTCGTGTATTGTCACGTGACCTTCCTTCCAGCTTTTGTATTATTTTACCAATATCAATTTTTTATTCAATAAACCCTTTGATCCTGAAACAATCAGCTCATAGACACCGGCAGGCATCGCACGTGTATCCAGCCAATAATCATTTATAACGCCTGTTGTTGCTATTTTCTCAGAGAAAGTCATTTTGCCAACATTGTCAAAAAGCTGCATCAAGGCCTCTTCTGCCACATCTGAAAAAAACTTTACATTGACTTTTGACCCTGACAAAGCAGGATTTGGTTCTATTTTCAGGTAAGGTTGCAGGGTCTGGCTTTCACTTGTACCTGTAGAAATCAAGTTAAATTCAAATGGAGCATTGACCTGGCCATGCTGCGTGTTGATTTCAAAATAAAGCGATTCATTAAGATCAATTACTTCCTCCCCGGTGTAAGCTTTGAAATGAAGTATTTCGCCCGGTGTGTTGGAATAACTGGTGATAAAAAAGTAATGCTTTTGCAAAGCTTCTATCCATACGGCCTTTATATGCCCTCTGCATTCATTGCCAACGAAGGCTCCGATTACCCACTCTTCATTTACCATGGCAGCTGCCTCATCAGCTATCACTGCTGTAATGGTCATATTGTGTTCAAATTGGTATGGTTTAAATGCCCAATTGGCAGGCAGTGGAGTTCTCTTCTCCACCACATTATTTGGCTCCGTTAAGTTATTCACAATATTGGGATAGTGCAGCGTGTCTTTGATGGAGTTTTTCATAATGTAACCTTCTCCCGGCCTCATATTAGACAAAGTACCGACCCACCCAAACCCTGTCACGTATTGGGCAAATTGGGTTTGTGATTTTATCAGATCACCATTGAGTGCCGATACTGACGCCAGGGCCAGATTGGTAGGCATTGGAGTGGTAGGTATGTATCCTATCCAGTTCCACCCAATTTCCAATGGTACAGAGAGCGAATCCGGATGGATAGGACTGCCTACCATCAATATGGTATCGTTGGCATTGGCTCTCAACTGATACGATGAGGTATTGCCTATGGTGTCAAGTGAGCCAAACCAGCCAAGTGTTGGCGCATATTGCGCAAATTGGGTCTGACTTTTTAGAATGGCATTTAGCGGATTGTTTATGCTTTTAAGCAGTGAATCCGGTCTTGGTTGTGCCAATTTTAAATTAAAGGAAAGCCAATTCCAGCCAGGATGCACGGAGATTTCCTTGAGCACCTTGTTGTTTGTGTGTACGACCTTTGGTACCAGTGGTGAACCTATCAAATCATCGCTTCCAAAAGTAAAAGGTTCGACAACTGAATTGAATAGCAAACAGCTTGAAGCATCCCATATTTTCAAATTGATGCTTGCGGGGCTTAAATTGTTAGAATATACAGTCAAAAAGGCTAGGTATTTGTTAATGTTTGGGTAGTATTTGACCCTGGAAACACCAC
>JAYUTD010000369.1:0-3824 GCA_043755305.1 Saprospiraceae bacterium | reverse complement strand
ATCAATAATTTGGAACCGGAATTGAGAGAAGTTCAGCACTTGTTTGTAAATCTAAATATCTGCAAAGGAAGCTATTTTCCCTGTGTGGTAGATGCCTTGCCCACTGGCCTTGATCCTGAATCTCTTATGCAACTAATCAGATTTTCAACTAATTCGCCGGACTTAAAAACAATTGTATTCAATATAGAAAATATATCTTCCGATAAAGACAATAAAGCTGAATGCTTAATGGTTGCTGAATGCATTTGGTATTTGCTTGAGGGCATTAATCTTGGTCCAATTGTAATTGATGAAAATTGCGAGACAACTTTCTGTACTTTAAAAGAACACGATATGGATCTTGAGTTTTTGTATTCTAACCCGTTTAATAAATATTGGGTAAGAATGTTTGATCAAGCCAATGATACATCCTTTGTGGCATGCACAGAATCTGAGTATACTGAAGGATGCCAGGGCCAAATTTCAAATCGACTTTTTAAAAAATTTTTTACAGCTTGAGAAATAAAAAGTGGCTCACTCAAGCAATTTTTCAAGAGCAATACCTCTTGAACCTTTTAACAAAATTGTTTTATCTACAAATGCCTCAAGTTTGATATTTGCTTTAGCTTCATCAACATTACGGAAAAATAAAAACTGTGGAAATGATTCTTTAATCGAAAAATATATTGGCCCAATTAAAATGACTTGTGAAATATTTTGATTTGAAGCACTAAATTTTAGTATGTTCCTATGTTCTTCTTCTGCATATTCGCCTAACTCAAGCATATCACCCAAAATTAAAACTTTTCCTTTGATTTCACTTTTAAAAAAAGAACTAATACTGCTCATCACACTGCTCGGATTTGCATTGTAGGCGTCTTTAATCACCTTCAAACCATTAAATTCTATTAATTCAGACCTATTGTTTTTAGGACAATACGATGAAATCGCATCTGCAATATCATCTTCATTTACTCCAAAATATTTACCTATTGCAAATGCCGCTGCAACATTGGCCACATTGTAATTTCCTGTTAGAAAAGTGTTGATCGTCTTACTGTGATAATTGAGTTTTAAGTAAGGAAAATCCTCTGCAATGATAAAATCTGAAGCATTGAATTTAAGTAATTCTACATTGTTAGGTAATAGGCTCATTAGGACATCATCGTCCTGATTGATAAATATTTTACCTTGATTTCGCGCCAGGTACCTATACAATTCACTCTTGCCTCTTTTGACTCCTTCAATTCCGCCAAACCCTTCTAAATGCGCTTTACCAATATTAGTAATAATTCCAAAATTCGGTCTGGCTATTTCTGATAATCTTTCAATTTCGCCTTGATGATTTGCACCCATTTCAACTATTAAAAAAGCAGTTTTTTGCGAAGTACTCAATATTGTAAGTGGAACTCCAATCTCGTTGTTTAGATTGCCTTTGGTAGAATTAAGTTGAAGTTTTTTCGCCAAAACGGCTGCAATAAGTTCCTTTGTTGTTGTCTTCCCATTTGACCCCGTTATGGCAAGAATGGGAATACTTAGGTATTTTGTATATTCTTTTGCCAGCTCTTGGAGGGAAAACAGCACGTTTTCCACTTTTATAACCCTGTGATCAGCTCCATTGTATTCACCAGAAATAGCATAATCTGCCCCCATTTGGAGTGCTTTTTCGACAAACAAGTTTCCATTGAAATTGCTTCCTTTAAGTGCAAAAAACAGATTCCCCGTTTGTATATTTCTGGTGTCAGTACTCACACCAGAACTTGCTAAAAAAAGTTTTAATAATTCCATTTAATATCTTAAAAATCTGTAATATCCTAAAATAAAAAGGCCCTGTAAATATACAGAGCCTTTTTATATTTTTTACCTGAAAATATTCTACTTGTACCTTCGCTTGATTTTTGAAGCTCCTGATTCTTTGAAGTTATTGCCTCCAAGGTCATTGTCAAAACCTTCTGCACCAACTCTAACCATAGCACATCTAAATCCTAAAGATCTATCTGACTTGGTTTGGTCTTTAAATCTTCTAGCGCCTGGAGATAACCAAAATAATCTATCAGCCCATGATCCCCCTTTTATTACTCTCGAGCTATCATTTACCAAAGTTGTTACACCATATGCATACTTGACATATTCTGCATCTCCGTCTCTATAATTTTTAACATTACCTTTTCTGTAGTTTTCTCTTGTTGTTATCATCGAGTCTTCCACGTTTCTATATCTTAGCCCTCCTAAGCTATCTTTTTCTATCGGTTTTCCATTTTCATCAAGGATCAATTCTTGGAAAACATTACCTCTAAAAGAGTTAAGGTCGTGATTTTCCGGATCACTCAACGTAGTGCTTGTCATTGGTCTATATACATCAGCTGTCCACTCTGATACATTACCAGCCATATTATAAAGTCCAAAGTCATTTGGTATAAACGCTCTAACTGGGGCTGGAATTGAAGCATTGTCATTAAGTGCACCTGCTACTCCCATATAGTCACCTCTTCCTCTTTTAAAGTTGGCTTGAATGTCGCCTTGAGTTCTAGTGTGCTTTTTATATCTTGCAGTATTGCCATTCCAAGGATAGATTCTTCTATCCGTAATTAACTCGTCTTCTGAAGTTGGTTGATTGCCTCTTAAAGCCAACGCAGCATATTCCCATTGCGCTTCTGTAGGAAGGATATAGTCCGGTAATAAGATACCGTCATCAAATTTAACTGGTCTTTCACCACCTGTAGCTAAATCAGGTAAATTCTTTTTAACATTACCAGTATATTGGCCAGCTAAATAAGATTTTTTATTGAAACTTTCTGAATCTTTTTGGTCAGGAGAAGGATTAAGAATACCTCTTTCAATCAAGATCATTTCATTCACTCTATCTGTTCTCCAAGCCGCATATTTATTGGCTTGCTCCCAATTTACTCCTACAACTGGATAAGAGTCATAAGAAGGATGTCTGAAATATGTTTCTACCAATGGTTCATTGAAAGCCAATTCTTCCCTCCAAACAAGTGAATCAGGGAGAGCTTGCAAGTGTACCCCTGGATATGAAACATAAGTTTTTTTCAACCAATATAAATACTCTCTATAGTCAATATTGGCTACTTCGGTTTCATCCATATAAAATGAAGAAACTGTAGTTCTTCTTGGTACATTGTTCCACTCAAAGGTCACATCTTGTTCGGTAAGGCCCATATTAAAGGTACCGCCTTCAATAGGTACCAAATTTGGCCCAATAATTTGACCTTCATAGTCTAATTTTTGAAAACCGCCCCATTCAGGATCGTTGTAGTTCCAACCTGTAGTAGAAGACTTCTCAACATTTTTGCTGCAAGAAGTTGTAAATGCGATTGCAATCAATGCAAGCGAAATCTTGAATATTCTATTCATTTAGCACGATAAATTTAATTTAAAATAAACCCCTTTATTCAAATCAGGCGACAAATATAATAAATAAAATGATTTAAGATCCAATAATTTTGGAATTATAAAAAAAATAATCTAATGTCAATTCATTTACATTCGTCCCCTTCCATTATAAACACAAATTATACCACATTTACCATTTCCAATAAAAAAAAGTTTGATACCCAATTTTTGCATTGAAAGTCAGATTTTTACAATTAATTTTAAATGCTAATTTATCCGAAATATCAATGGATCTTTTTTATTTCTAACGCATTATAGCCGTTTGTTATTGCTCATCTGAATAAATTTAAACAATCATTTATTTTCGAAATTTTTTTGGATTCTCCAAAAATATAACCCAAGCTTACCTCGTGACCTCCACCTTCGGACACGGTAATACCTGAAATCGTTAAATCAAAACTGTAACCTATTTTAAAGTTTTGGGTTCTCAT
>JAYUTD010000368.1:0-3824 GCA_043755305.1 Saprospiraceae bacterium | reverse complement strand
ATAGATAGGGACAGAAATATGACATATCCTACCGAAGAGGTTAAGCAAATGGCCGAAATGGGTTTCCTCGGCATGATGGTAGACCAGCAATATGGAGGTGGTGGTATGGACACGCTTAGTTATGTACTTGCTATGGAAGAAATATCCAAAGTAGATAGTTCTGTAAGCGTAATCATGTCGGTCAATAATTCATTGGTTTGTTGGGGTATCGAAGAATACGGGACGGAGTTACAAAAACAAAAATACCTTCCAAAATTGGCCTCAGGAGAATGGATTGGTTCATTCTGTTTATCAGAGCCGGAGGCGGGTAGCGATGCTACAAGTCAAAGAACTACGGCTATTGATATGGGAGACCATTATTTGTTAAATGGGACAAAGAATTGGATTACAAATGGTGGTAAATCCAAACTACATTTGGTAATTGCACAAACAGATACAGCTAAGGGACACAAAGGTATAAATGTACTTATAGTAGAATCTGATTGGGAAGGAGTTACCATTGGTGCAAAAGAAGATAAGCTTGGCATTAGAGCTTCTGACACACATACGCTGATGTATAGTGATGTCAAAGTGCCAAAAGAAAATAGAATTGGTGAAGATGGCTTTGGATTTAAATTTGCTATGAAAGTATTAAGTGGAGGAAGAATAGGTATTGCTGCACAAGCTTTAGGAATAGCTGCAGGGGCATATGAACTTGCTGTAAAGTATGCCAAAGAAAGAGAGGCATTTGGCAAGCCCATTGCGCAGCACCAAGCTATTGCTTTTAAAATTGCTGACATGGCTACAGAAATAGAAGCTGCAAGGCTTTTAGTCTATAGAGCAGCTGTTTTAAAAGATAAAGGCCTTGACTATACAACTGCTGCAGCTATGGCAAAATTATTTGCTTCAGAGACAGCGATGAAGCATACAATTGAAGCCATACAAGTGCATGGTGGATATGGTTATGTAAAAGAATACCATGTGGAAAGATTGATGCGTGATGCAAAGATTACCCAGATATATGAAGGAACATCAGAGATGCAACGGATTGTGATATCAAGGGCAGTGCTGAATGGTCAGCTTTACGAACCTTCTTATTTTGCTGAATAAGATTTCTTCAATAAGTAATATAGAAAAAAGGATAAATCAAATAATGGAATTCTTTTTTCTAAAAAAAGAGGGTCTGAGTTTTTGTTTTCAACTTTAAAATTTATATCTCTAAATATCCAATCAACATTGAAAGAAGGAACAATTATACTTGGCCGATTTTTTGGTATACCGCTTAAACTGCACTGGTCTTTTGCACTGCTTCTTTTCTATGTAGCTTATAATGTTTATGACCAAAATTCTTTTGTCTTTATGGGCTATGTATTTTTTTTATTTTTTTGTGTTGTATTACATGAATACGGGCATGCCTTGATGGCAAAACATTATTCAATTGAAACAAAGGATATCATACTTTCACCAATAGGAGGAGTAGCGAGATTGAAAAATTTACCTGAAAAGCCTGGCCAAGAGTTGGCCATCGCATTTGCAGGCCCATTGGTCAATTTGCTGCTTTGTATACTAATTGGATTATACTTATTTTTAGTTTTGCATACGAGTTTGTTTATTCCACCAGATTTAAATTTTATCAATACTACTCCCGATTATATTCGGTTGGCATTTACCGCTAATTTAGTATTGTTTTTATTCAATTTAATCCCTGCCTTTCCTATGGATGGTGGCAGGGTGCTTCGTGCATTATTGGCTATTAAACTAGGTAGAGCACGAGCCACAAATATAGCTAGTATAATAGGGCGTATCATTGCAGTGTGTTTTATAGTGTATGGTTTAATGGTAGAAGACTATCTATTTGCCTTACTTGGCATTTTTGTATTTTCCATGGCTGGTGCAGAATCAAGAGAGGTACTGACAACTGAGAAATTGGCAAATGCCCAAGTCCAGGATTGTATGCGTATTAATTTTACAAAATTACATATTGGTGACACGATGGAGATGGCATATGAGCTATTAATAAGAAATGGAGAAACCAATTTTCTGGTATTTGATAGCCTTGGCTATGTATCCGGCACCCTACCTGCACAATTTATTATTGCTGCTTCAGACCAAAATAGACTGACAGACTCATGCAGTCAGTGGATGAGTACTATTAATCTTTACATACTTTCAACAGCAACACTCAAAGAGGCTTTTGAATTAATGAACAAGAATGGATCTGCCATTCTTACAGTAAAAGATACTAATGAAATCGTATTAGGAGTTATCGATAGGGAATCTATTAGTAGAGCTATACTTTACATAAAGGAGCAAAAATAAACACTTAGAGCATTTTTGACAAATATTTTGACTAGTTTACTACAATATATTGATCTAAAACCCTACCTTTGCAGGTAAATATGGCAAAATGATAGATCAAAATCTAAAATTTCTTAGAAGTCTACAAAATATATCACAGGCAGAGCTTGCGGAGAAACTTGGTATTCCCCGCACAACCTTGTCGGCTTATGAGAGAGGTTTTGTGGAGCCAAATATTGAATTGATGCGCAAAATGAGCAAGTACTTTCAAGTTTCCTTGGATGATCTAATTGCTTATAATTTGGAGCACAATAATCCGGAACATCAAAACAAAGATGGACTTAGGATTTTAGCGATAAGTGTGGATAGCGAAAATAATAGCAATATTGAATTGGTAGAAACCAAAGCTGCTGCGGGATATTTGGATAGTTTTGCAAATCCGGAATTTATTAAAGATTTGCCAAAGATCTACTTCCCCAATATACCCCAAGGTACTTATAGAGGCTTCCAAATTAAGGGAGATTCTATGCTGCCTTTGGAGTCGGGAAGTATAATCATATCTTCATTTGTTGAAAAAATTACTGATATTAAAGATGATAAGACCTATGTGGTAATCAGTAAAACGGAAGGAGTTGTATACAAAAGGGTAAAAAATCTTCCTAAAGAAAAATCATTGCTCCTTATTTCCGACAATGAATCTTACCATCCATATCCTATACACTATAGTGAGGTCGGTGAGTTATGGCAGTATTATGCTCATGTCGGCTTCTCTGATATGAAATACACTTTTAATAATATGATTGAGGATAGGCTGACTGTAATTCAACGAAAAGTTGAGGATTTGCACAACCACTTTAGACTTTAAATTATTATGAAATAGGGTAATTATAATGCTTGCCATTTGAAATATGGTAGAAAGATCTAATTTTTTTAAAAATTGAAGCTGCTTTTATAAAAAACAGACCCTTCGCCTGTATGGTTGAAATTGTATTCTATAGAAAACAAAAAATTGTTCACAAGCAATATATCTAAGCCTGGCCCATAGCCAATTAGTGCTGTATTATTGTATGTGTTTGTCGCTCTATATGTTGGCTCATAGGCATAGCCGCATTCTGTACTCCATCTTAAAAAAATTCTTAATGGCATCTGCTTAAAAGCACTTAGAGGCATAAATTTACCTATAGAGTAGATCTTATCAAGCACATTAAATTTTACATCGGTCTTTAGCCAAGCAAAAGCAGTGCCATCAACAACGTACAACTCATATCCTCTCAATCCATCTCGTCCATATCCGATTGCTTGATTATTGGAATAAGGGATCCTATTGTCATCCAAGTTAGTCTTACCTTTTATTCTAACACCTGCGATCAATCGTCTATAAGGTTTAAAATATTTAGCATAGTCCAGGGCAATACTCATATTTTTGTAATTGCCGAAGCCAAGTCCATCGCTGCGTAATTCTAAAGAAAAGGCATATCCTCCTTCAGGGTAAGTGGTAAAGACAGTGCGATTGTACTTGAGTACATATTCCAACCTTAAATATTGAA
>JAYUTD010000367.1:0-9566 GCA_043755305.1 Saprospiraceae bacterium | reverse complement strand
AGATAGTTGACAAGCTTGAGTTTTTCTGTATTGTTTTTCATTCCAGTCAGTTTTTTCTTTGCATTGAATAGGTTTGAAAGCAAGTTCATGTAGCTCTGTTCATCAATCAGAGCCATTGCCTTATTAATATTATAACTCGAAATGTTTTTCTGCTTGAGCCCCATTTTTATTTTATTTCGACCCCATTGGTTGATTTTAAATTTACCACTTACATAGGCAGTAGCAAACCTCAGTTCGTTGATAAAATTTTCACTAATAAGTTCTGCAAGTATGGATTCAAGTTCGTCGCCGTAGATTTGGTGCTCGATAAGTTTTGTCCTTACGGCCTGATGGCTCCTTTCATCTGCAGCACACCATCGCTTCAATTCTCTAAGCGCAGTTTCCTGCGTCCACTTTGTTTTTTTATTTGTGTAATCCATCTAAAGACTGCTCTGACTACATTATAATATTTATGCCCTGTAAAGATAACAATGATTTGTTAAAAGGAAAGAAAAGCATCGAAATCGAAATAAAATTTGCAAATAACATAATCATGACATAGCTGGCCATTTTTTATTCTGCCTTATGTTTTTTCATAAAGTGTAACTATATTAGCACTCAAAATAAATTAAAATGAAAAAATCACACATCAATCAGGATCCTTCCTATTTTGACAAGTATATTGATTTGGTGCCGGACATAGAACTTAGCGAGGCAATAGACCAATACGGTAGTGATTACTACAAAGCGGCCTTGCCATCTCTCCAATCCCTTGGAGATAAGGTATACGCAGAAGGCAAGTGGACGATAAAGCAAATTGTACAACACCTCATTGATACTGAGAGAATTTTCCAATATCGGGCATTGCGCTTTGCCAGGAGAGACAATGTGCTTTTGCCCGGATTTGATGAAGACCAATTTGCCAAAGCGGCCGATGTCAGCAAACGTAAACTGGAAGACTTACTTGATGAATGGAAAGCTGTCAATGCATCCGGCAAAGCATTATTTGCTTCATTTACAGGCGAGGACCTGCAATCCAAAGGTGTGGCATTCAATAGCAATATCAGTGTATTGTCTATTGGTTTTATTATGGCTGGGCACGCTATACATCATATGAATATTATAAGTGAGCGGTATATTGTAAAAGTATAGTGCAATTTTATCCTTAATTTTAAAGATAAGTGTTAGTTAAAATATGTTGCTTATTTTACTTTACAACGACAAATAAATTTGATTTACTTTAAAAATGAATCAACTTAGTCGAATGAATGGTAGGCATTATGACGTTGTTTAAATTAGCCTGTGAGGGAATAAACTGCCAGGGGCTTCGCTGATTTGCCCAATCAAATGTGTTTTTTTCGACATACATTTTTTTATATTCAAAGGGCGAGCTTTTGCGGTACTTTTTGAAAAGCCGATTGAAATTTGCCAGGTTATTAAATCCTGAAGCATCGCTTATCTGCGCAATCGTAAAATCTGTATCAAGCAACATTTTGCATGCATGACCAATCCTTAAATCAATCAAAAACTGAGTGAAACTACGGAATGCATATTTTTGGAAAAAATGTGAAAATGCAGAGTCACTCATATTAACAAATGAAGCTACATCAGCAATTCTAAGATCGGCGTTGGTATAATTTTTCATAATGTAAGAATAGGTCATCTGAATCCTATTACTGTTGACTTGCGGAGCGATCGGACTAAATCCCAGGCTGGCTAAATACTCGCATTCTGAAGAATTAGACAATAAGTCAAGTAAATTAAAAAAATGGATTATGCCTATAAAACCACTCCCATCTGCGAGTGAAGTCATGATTTCAGCCGCTTTATCAAACGTATTGCCGTGAAAGTGAATGCCGCGAGCCGATTCAGAAAGCAGCTCTTTGATTTTATGGAATTTTTCTTTCTGAAACATATGCCCGCTGAATAAGTCAATTGCAAATTGTATGGTAATGACTCTATACGACTCACCTTTGTCTTGCAACGTTTTATCCCCATCCCATTTATGGTATAAAAAAGGTCCGAGAATTACTAAATCAAGATCTTTGTACCTTTCGGTAGAATCACCAACGATGCGTGAACCTGACATACCTAAAATCAAATTGATTTCGTATTCCGGGTGATTATGAATAGGATAGTCAAAACCATTCTTAACTGAATCGATAACTACAAAGGTATCTTCCGGCTTTAATGGTGTAATCTCTTTAAAAATATACATTAATTGCTGCTTAGTTAGGTATTATAGAAGGAGTAAAAGATCGAGTCTTTCGTAAAAGTACTATAAATATACTCCATAATATCATATCTCAGAATTATTATTGTCCATCTTTGTTTACAAACATTTTATCCAATGCGAATTTCATTTTTGCTTTTTCTGGTTTTAGGATATTATTATTCCTCCATTTATGCCCAAAATATTGTTTTTAAAGGAAAAGTTAGTTCATCTGATGATGGTGCGTCTCTTATTGGTGCGACAGTACTGGAACAAAATACAGATAATGGTACAGTAACTGATATAGATGGAAATTTTGCATTGAAGTTAAGTACGACAAGCAAGACACTGATTGTATCTTACGTGGGATACGCCACACAAGAAGTAACATATACAGATACTTCTGTCAAGATTATTAATTTAGTTCCATTGAGCAATATCATGAATGAAGTCATTGTTGTAGGATACAAAAAAGAAATAAGGACTGAAGTGTCTTCAGCAGTCACTTCAATAAAGTCAAAAGACATAGCCAAGCTTGTGGTAAGTGGCATAGATCAGGCGCTGCAAGGTCAATCGGCAGGCGTGTCGGTTACACAAGTGACAGGCTCTCCAGGAGATGATATAGCTGTAAGGATCAGAGGTGTAGGTACACTTGGCAACAATAATCCACTGTATGTAATCGATGGAATACCTACTACTGGCGGTCTAAACATGTTTTCTATAGGAGACATTGCTTCCATAGAGATATTAAAAGATGCTGCAGCAGGTGCAGTATACGGTGCCAGAGCGGCAAATGGCGTAGTGCTAATTACTACAAAAAAAGGAAAATCAGGAAAACCAATTTTTGCCTTTGAATCGTATTATGGTATTCAGGAGCCTAATCGATTGCCACCACTATTGAATTCAAAAGAGTATTTAACCATAAGAAATGAAGCCATAACAAATGCCAATTCTTTAAGAAATACGGCCAATCAAATACCTACTTATGACCAGTCTATTTTAGATACTCTACCTGATAACAATTGGCTTGACATATTATTTAACCCTGCTAAAATTCAGCGTTATGCTTTATCCGCAAAAGGAGGAGGCGACAATGGCAATTACTATATGTCAGGTGAATATTTTAGCCAGGGCGGAATATTTAAAGGTCAAAATTTCGATAAGTACCAAATGCGAATCAATGCAGAAACCCACAAAGGTAGATTTAAGCTAGGCAATAATTTAGCCTTCTCTCATACCAATAGAAAAGTCATCAACGGTTCTGGAGATGGCTATGGGCCAGGCAATGAGCTTAGCGGTATAAGATATGCACTCATTACTTCACCCCTATTTCCTACAACCCATAAAGATGGAAGCACTGTGAAAGTGTCGTCAGAACTTGGGGATCCTACCCTTTACGGTGACGGCAATCCCAACCCACTTGTATTTGTAAATAATACAGATTGGACCATTAAAAAATACAGGGTATTTGGCAATGTCTTTGCTGAATTGAATCTTGGAGAAGGCCTGAATATAAGATCTAACTTTGGTGGTGATTTTATTTTTGAACAAGAAAAATTGTTTAAGGAAAAACTATCTGCAGCCATCTATTCGCCAAGTTCATTGAATGAAGGTAGAGTTACCAATCAGACTCTTGTATGGAACAATACCATCGATTATAATAAAACCATAGGTTCCAATAAAATATCTGCATTAATAGGTATGGAGGCAATCCAAAATCATATTGATTACATTGGAGCATCTGCCAATAATTTTAGAAAAACAGATCCATTGTTCCGGTATTTAAATGCAAGCATAGCAGTGGATGTGAAAAATCTGGGTGTTTCCGGTCTTGCCACAGAATGGTCTTTATTGTCTTATTTTGGGCAAGTCAATTATACATACGACAGCAGATATGTAGTCAGTGCCACGTTGAGAAAAGATGGTTCCTCAAGGTTTGGAAAAAACAACAGATGGGCAGTCTTTCCTTCTGTATCAGCTGCATGGAATGTCACCAATGAAAGTTTCTTTCCAAAGCACTCCCCTATTTCTGCAATGAAAATAAGGGCAAGTTGGGGCCAATTGGGAAACCAGGAAATAGGTATATATCCGTATAGCTCACTGGTATCAACAGGTGAGTATGTATATTCATTTGGGGATCAAATTGCTACCGGAGCTACTATACTAGAGACTGGCAACAACAATATAAGGTGGGAAACAAGTATACAGAGTAATCTTGGTCTGGATCTTAGTCTATGGAGTGATCGATTGACTTTTACCGCTGATTATTTCAAAAAAAGAACAAATGATATTTTAGTAAGAGTGCCCGTACCACAAGCTGGCGGTGGCAGTAGACCACCTTATGTAAATGCAGCTTCGGTAGAGAATAAAGGTCTGGAAATGGCTATTAATTTTAGACAAAGAATAAAAAAAGTAAATATAACATTGGGGCTTAATTTATCTGCCATAAACAATAAAGTGGTTTCCATTGCGGATAGTGAACCCATCAGTGGTGGTTTTGGTTTGTCCGATGGACCTATTACAAAGTCAGAACCAGGGTACCCTGTAGGATCCTTTTTCTTATGGCAAATGGATGGTATTTTTCAAACACAAGAAGAAATAGATGGAAGTCCTTTTCAAACAAGTTTTACACGTCCAGGTGATGTAAAATTTAAAGACTTGAATGGGGACAATAAAATTGATGATAAAGATAGAAGTCATGTAGGAAGTCCTTTTCCGGATTTCACTTACGGTATGAATTTAGGAATCAACATTGGAAATCTTGATTTTTCTACACTCTTACAAGGGGTACAAGGCAATGACATCTATTTTTTATATGGCAATTTTGCCTATGAAACGCAACTTAGAGGCTTTAATTCTTATAAGGATATTCTCAATCGATGGACTCCTGAAAACCCAAGCAATACAATGCCTAAAGTAAGTGTCGATGACCGCAATGGCAATCGGAGAGTATCAACCAGATTTCTGGAAGACGGCTCATATATGAGAGTAAGGAATGTAACGCTCGGATATAATTTTGCTGACCTGCTTCATTTAAAAAACATAACATCAATCAGGGCTTATTTTACTGTACAAAATGCACTGACATTCACAAAATATACCGGACTTGATCCGGAAATACAAGCAAATTCCAATGATACCAGAGGACTGGGCACTTCGTCTGATTTAAGTGTAGGCATAGATTGGGGTACCGTGCCTTCTGCCCGTACCTGGATTTTTGGCATTACTACTGAATTTTAATTCAAAATCAAATTGACAATAAAAATAATTATCAACTTGTAAAAAGTTTATATAAAAATGAAAATTATTAAATATTACACTATACTTTTCTTGCTTACACTAATGGCATGTGAAAGTATTTTAGACAAAGAACCAATAGCTACACTTGATGCAGGTTCGTTTTTCCAAACGTACGAAGATGCGCTTCAAGCAACAAACGCTGCATATCGGCAATTGTTGTTTACCAATGACAACAATAATTTTTACTGGGCTTTTTCCGCCATTACCTCAGACGAAGCAATTACCGGTGGGGATGGTTCAAGACCAGGCTTGACAGAAATGGATGCTTTTAGTTATACACCAAGGACTGAAGAGTTCAATAGTTTCTGGAAAGTCCAGTACAAAGGCATTACACAATGCAATTTAGTTTTAGAAAAAATAGATAAAGTCAATATGAGCGATATCCAAAAAAATACGTTGAAAGGAGAAGTGTTGTTTTTACGGTCATATTACTACCTTTTGCTTACACAAGTGTTTGGTGATGTTCCTCTAATTTTAAAAATAACTTCTCCTGATGAGCTGAAAGTGGCAAAAAATACAAAAGAAAATATACTTACTCAAATTGTCAATGATTGCAACCTTGCTGGAGATTTACTGCCGACCGACCGAAGCTACGCCGAAACGGGCAGAGCTACGAAAGGGGCTGCATATGCTTTGGCAGCAAAAGCATCAATGTACCAAAAAAAGTATGAAGAGGTATTGGCTAGTGTACAAAAAATAAAATCCCTAAACAAATATGGACTTATGTCAAATTACAAAGATAATTTTACAAAAGAAACGCAAAATAATAAAGAATCAGTGTGGGAGATACAGCATACCAATCTCCAACTTGGAGTAGGCAATTTTATAAATCAATGGTGGCTTTCCAAAAAACTGATGGGTTACGGATTTGCAGAAGTTAGTCCCGGATATGTAAGTGCCTTTGAAAAAGATGACCCAAGAAGGCAGTTTACTGTAGCTTCTAACAATGAGGAGTACCTTGGAGTAGTCTATAAAAATTCATTCTCGTCAACAAAGTACAGCCCAAGAAAATATTTACAAACTCCTGGTACTGTGACCCAGGTAGCAGATGGAGATATTAATTATACTGCCATAAGGTATGCGGAAGTCTTGTTATTTGAAGCCGAAGCTCTCAATGAATTGAATAAAGTCGCAGAAGCAGCTTTGCCTCTTGAAGAAGTAAGAGCCAGAGCCAGAGCACAATCAATCAATCCAAATACAGCCTTACCCATTGTATCGACTACGGATCAATCCGTCATGAGAATTGCGATTCAACATGAAAGGCAAGTAGAACTTGGCTTTGAAATGCACAGATTCTTTGATTTGGTACGATGGGGACTTGCAGAAACTGTACTTCCCGGATTTGTTAAAGATAAGCATGAAGTGTTTCCGTTACCTCAAACAGAGATTGATTTGAATTCAGCTTTGGTTCAGAATGTCGGGTATTAATTAATTATAATTATTCCTAATAATACCACATTTCTACTTAATTGCACCATGGTTTCTAATGAATTAGAGCTTTTTTTGTCATAAACAATGGTATAAAATGTGTGATAAGCATATTTCAAATATCCGTAAAAATCTATTGAGTGATAAAGACCAAAGCCACATTTCTGATTCTATTTTTTTGGTGTAGTTTTATTGCTGCGCCCATGGCACAATCTGGCCAGATAAATATTACACGTATCGATATAATGCCCAATTTACCAAACCCATACAACATGAGGGATTGGGCATCTGTAGCAAAAAAATATGACTCCTTTATATATGATGCTAATAAAACAGGGCAATACCTGCCTCTGTTGAAAATAAACATCGGCGGCATCAATTATCCGCAATCTACAAAATTTTCACTTCCTTCCTATATAGGTTCTTCTAGTGGCAATGAGGCCATCAATGTGCTTCCTTCTTTGGTCGGGGCAAGTTTATGCGGCATCGATAAAACCAATCAGAATGGTTATAATTATGTGACAAAGTCTTACGATTTTTTCAATAAGGCCAATGGTGAAAATATATACCTCAACAATGCCGGTGCTACGAGTGGAAGTGATTGGTGGTACGACATCATGCCTAATATTTATTTTTACCAATTGTATAATTTGTACCCTCAACTTGGAGCAGAAGCTGAATTTCAATTCATATCTATTGCCAATACTTTTACAAATGCCATTAAAGCAATGGGGGGAAAAGATGCACCATGGCAAAAAGCATTTATGAATTATCGGGGTTGGAAATTTAAGACGATGCAACCAAATGCTACAGGAGTGCCTGAACCCGAAGCAGCAGGAAGTATGGCCTGGGTTTTGTACCAGGCCTATCATGAAACCGGAAACAAAGAATACCTTAGAGCCAGTGAATGGGCTATGGAGTTTTTGAATGAGTGGCCTGGCAATCCGTCCTATGAATTGCAATTGCCCTATGGTGTATATACAGCAGCTCGTATGAATGCTGAATTAAACGCCGGATATGATTTAAACAAAATGATCAACTGGTGTTTTGACAAAGGAAGCCTTCGCGGTTGGGGTGCTATTAAAGGAAAGTGGGGAGGCCTGGATGTATCTGGTTTGATAGGCGAGGCCAATGACAGTGGCAATGATTATGCTTTTCAAATGAATGGATTACATCAGGCAGCAATGCTGGTTCCCATGACAAGATATGATAAAAGGTATGCCAATGCTATAGGTAAATGGGTGCTGAATCTGGCCAATGCCAATCGGCTTTTTTACCATGGTTTTCTTCCGAATGACAGGCAAGATGCTACAGCATGGTCATCCGTATATGATGCGGATAAAGTGATAGGCTATGAAGCACTTCGTGAAGTATGGCAAGGAAAATCGCCTTTCTCTACAGGTGATGCTTTGCTGGGTGGATGGGCCGCAACAAACCTTGCACTTTATGGTACTTCATCAATAGGTTATTTAGGTTCAATAATAGAAACTACCAATGTTGATAAAGTATTAAAATTGGATTTATTGAAAACTGATTTTTATAAAGAAAAGGCTTTTCCCTCTTATCTTTTGTACAATCCACTCACAAAAAGTGCGGAAGTGGAAGTTTTTGTGGGCAATACCAATGTAGATGTATATGAATCGCTGCATGAAACTTTTATTGCTAAAAACGTATCCGGCAAAATTACTGCAACAATACCTGCAGGAGAGGCGATCAGCATTGTGCTTTGTCCAGTCAATGGAAAGATTGTCTACTATAAAAACAAAATGAGTATAGATGGTGTAGTGGTAGATTATGATCAACATACCCAAAATTATGTTTTTTCACCAAGGATAAAATCATTGTCCGGTGAAAAAAGTCCTGTCCAAGCAGGCAATACAACAAACATTTATTGCACAGCGGTTGATCCTGACTCCCCAACACTTACTTACCAATGGTCTTCAGACAAAGGTACTGTCCAAGGCAATGGAAAATCTGTAAGTTTTGTTCCACCACTTGAACCAGGAGTGGTTGAAATAAAGTGCATAGTTTCAGACCCTCAGGGCAATAGTGATACAGCCAGCTATTATTTAAGTGTAGTCACAAAAATCAATACAGCACCAGTAATTAATGCTATTGACAAAGGAAAGGGATACGCTTCCATCAATGAAAAAATTTCCATTAAATGTGACGCATTCGATGCTGATGGTGACTTATTGCTTTACGATTGGAAGTCAGACGGTGGAATTTTCGACAACAACGGTTCGGAGGTCTTATGGTCTTCCGGTGGAGATGGACAATATAATGTTACAATAACTGTCACAGATATGGATGGTGCCACAGCCAGCTCCAGCACAACCCTGCTTGTAAAGGCTTTTGGAAATGAAATACACAAAGCCATAGCGTATTATCCATTTACCGGAAATACCCTGGATATCAGTGGCAATGAGATTCACGGTATCGCCAAAGGAGTCATCCTCAATACAGATAAACAGGGCAATGCTGCCAGCGCATATTACTTCAATGGTGGAGCCCAGCATATCATAGTGCCCAATAATCCAAAACTAAATTTCACAGAGGCCATTTCTGTTTGCGTTTGGCTTAAACCAGCAGCTCTGCCCGAAAAAGAAACTTTTATCCTATCTCATGGAAGTTGGCAAAATCGTTG
>JAYUTD010000366.1:0-3853 GCA_043755305.1 Saprospiraceae bacterium | reverse complement strand
ATAGCCGTCTCTGTTGCCCATACTTCATTGAATATTAATAGTGCGGAATTGCCTACCAGAACAAAAGAAATAAAATATAATTCAACCGGACCGATGGGAGGACTGATTGTTGAATTTACATTCCCGAGAACGGCACAAAGATTGAGTTTGGGCACAGAAATAAATTTCACCCATCTTAAGTATGATCGTACGGAAAGATTAAAGTATTCTTCTTTTGACATTCTTACTGAAAATATGGGAAGCCATAGTGAAATAAGCATGCCGTTAATCGTAAAGTATTTGTTGTGGAAAGGTAAATTCAATACTTATTTTCACCTGGGATTGAACTCCTTGATTATTCTCAACGATGCTTATAAAACCTCGTCCACTGAAATATTTTCTCCTGAACTGCAGATTGTTAAAAAAGACAAAAACCCTTTATTGGGCGAACGATATGGTATAGGATTCCTCGCAGGAATCAATCTCCAAAGAAGAATAGGGAAAACTTCCATTGGCTTATTTGCCAGAGCAGGAATCAATAATTTGTTGACCTCAAAAAAGGTAGATACCAATTCAGAGGAATTCAGAAGCCAACTTGGCCTGACATTTACATTGTAATTAAAAGTCAATACTCCGGAAGACCATAAGTGTTTAAGATATGCCAAGTATTGCAAATAAAGCAGTGTAATGCATTGTTAATAAGTATATTATGTATTAAGGGGGACATTCATTAACTGTCAAAGCTGACTCTGCTTTTTTGCCAGATATTTTTCAAAATACATGTTTTACAAGGATGCTTTGTTGGCATTAAGCGTATTATATACACGGCAATGCTTTTTTTTTTATTTTTACCATAAATTTTTACTTTTAATGAGGCGATCTTTTCTTCTTCTATTCTTTTGGTTTTTCAGTAACCTTCTACATGCACAAACCAAAGAAGATTATCTAATTCATCTACAGGATAGGTATCCAGACATCCAAAACAATTACCGGATCACCCATGAGCATGTGAGCAATGTATCAAAAATTCACCACACCTATCTTGTGCAAACGCTCAATAATCTAGATATTGTAAACGTAGTGTTGAGCATACATACAGATGAAACAGGGAAATTGGTTAAAATAAACAATGCTTTTTACCCGGCTTTCAGTCTTCAAAAGCATGATGTCTTGCCTTCATTGGATGAATCCCAAGCTGTCACTTATTTTGCCAACCACCTTGGCAAATCTATTGCCAAAATTGATGTCGTCGAGAGAAATTCCGAAGAAAATTTTACCACATTGAATGCTGATGGTTTTAACAAAGACCTTATCAAAGCGAGGCTAGCTTATTTTATGGATAAGAAAACGGTAAAGCTCATCTGGCAGTTGAACATTCAGGTAGACGAGGATTGGTGGGATGCAAAGATAGATGCTAAGACTGGCGAAATGCTTGAAAAAATCAACTGGACTAGCCATTGCAACATGCATGAAGAGTCGACACTGCACTCACATACCATGACTTGTTTAGCCCCTCGGCCATTTGTCCCAAATAGTTTTAATGTTTTTCCATTAGGATCAGAAAGCCCCATACATGGACCGAGATCTTTGTTAATAAATCCTGCCAATGCACTGGCCTCCCCATTCGGGTGGAATGATACCAATGGTGTCGCAGGTGCAGATTTTACCACTACTAAAGGCAATAACGTCGAAGCAAAAGACGATATAGCCAATAACAATGAGACTACAGCAGGCGCATTTGCACAAGGAGGTGCCAACCTTGAATTTGATTTTCCATTCGCCACTAATGTACCTGTTACCACTAACCTCAATGCTTCATTGGCCAATCTTTTTTACTGGAACAACATCATGCATGATGTATGGTACCAATATGGATTCAATGAAGCATCAGGCAATTTCCAGTCTAATAATTATGGAAAGGGAGGCGTTGCCAATGACTTTGTGTATGCAGACGGTTTAGACGGCGGAGGTACCAACAATGCGAATTTTTCTACCCCTGTAGACGGCACAAAACCAAGGATGCAAATGTACAAATGGAACCTTTATAAAGGCACAATCTTAAGTCCTGCCGGGATTGCCGGCCCACTTACTACTGTAAAAGCAAATTTTGGTGCTTCTTTTTACAATTTGACTGGTGAAGCTGTCTTAACCAGCCCAACCAATGGATGTACTGCTTTGACTAATGCTGCAAATGTGGCTGGTAAAATTGCTGTGATCGAAGGCGGTACTGATTGTGAATATAGTCTCAAATGCCTCAATGCACAAAATGCAGGTGCCATCGCTGTTATTGTATGCAACATCAATTCATCTAACCCTTTTGCAATGGCAGCTGGTGCCAATGGTGGCAGTGTCACCATACCATCAGTCATGGCAAGTCAAAGCCAATGCAATACTATAAAGCTAAACATAAGCAATCCTTTGGTGACCATTAAACTTATAGGGGGTGAGTATGACAGTGGTTTTGACAATCTTGTGATAGCACATGAGTATGGGCATGGTATTTCCACCAGGCTTACAGGAGGAGCTGCCAATTCAAGTTGCCTGAGTGGTGAAGAGCAGATGGGTGAAGGCTGGAGTGACTGGTTTGGGCTAATGTTGAGTATAAAGCCATACCATACAGGTGCTTTTGGCAGGGGTGTAGGCAATTATCTGACTACACAAGATACCAATGGGGTGGGTATACGACAATACAAGTATTCCACCAATATGACTACCAATCCGCATACTTACAGTAACCTTAGTTCTGTAGTAGCGCCACATGGAGTGGGCAGTGTATGGTGTGCTATGCTGTGGGAACTGACCTGGGCAATGATCGATAAGTATGGATTTAGCCCTAACTATTATAGTGGTACTGGTGGCAACAATAAGGCAATGGCACTTGTGATAGAAGGGATCAAACTACAGCCTTGCTTTCCTGGATTTGTGGATGGCAGGGATGCGATATTGCTAGCCGATCAAGCCTTATATGGCGGGGCCAATCAGTGTCTGATATGGACTGCATTCGCTAAGCGGGGGCTTGGCTTTTCTGCCTCCCAAGGTTCCTCAGCAAGTAAATCGGATGGGGTGCAGGCGTTTGACTTACCGCCTTTTTGCAGCAATATTACCTTGGCTGCTTCTACTGCCAATAAATATGCGACACCCGGAGACACACTGGTATATTCAATAAAAACTAAAAATATAGGTTCTACGGCACTTACCGATATCGTGCTCAAAGATACACTCCCTGACAATCTTCAATTTGTAGCAGCTACTGCAGGTACTGCCTCAGGCCAGATTTTGACCTACACCCCTTTTAATTTAAATGGCGGGGATTCACTTACCAATACCTTCAAAGCAATAGTAAAACCTACTGCAAAAATCATGGTAGATTCGATAGTAGAAAACGCTGAATTGGTTTCATCAAAGTTTGTGGCAAAAAACACCAATACTTTGCTACCAACCTGGACCAAATCAAGCACTAGTGTGAAGAGTGGAAGTTTCTCCTGGTTTGCCAGCAATGACTTAACCAATAATGAGAAATACTTTACCTTAAAACAAGCCGTAAAACCCGCTCAAAATTGTTATATGCAATTTTGGCACAAGTACAATACAGAAGTCAATTGGGATGGGGGCAGAGTACAGGTGAGCACCAACAACAGGCTTACCTGGCAAGACCTGGGCTCGAAAATGACCTTAAATGGCTACAATGGTTATGTGGACAATAATCCGGCTTATCCGGCATTTTCGGGCAATAGCACCAATTTTGTAAATACTGTGATCAACCTATCTTCTTATATCGGGCAAACCATTTTCATACGATTCTGGTTGCACAACGATCCAGGTGATGCAGTAGAAGGATGGTATATTGATGATATTATCATTCATAATACAACAG
>JAYUTD010000365.1:0-25957 GCA_043755305.1 Saprospiraceae bacterium | reverse complement strand
TTCCTATATTTTTACAATCTTTTTTACAATTTGTTTTCCGTTGCTGAGTTTTACTTTCAATACCAACAGGGAAGGAGGAATGAAAGAAAGATCTATTTCTTTTATATCCGGTTCCTTTTTTGAGATAAGAAGATTTCCCGATGTAGTGTAAATATATATTTCTTCTACAGAAAGTTGTGCTGCTATTTGAAGCCGATGGATTACGGGATTGGTGCAGACAATCCCTACTTCATTGTTTTCTTCTTGTACGTCTAATAAGATACATGAAGCGGTAGTATCTTCACAATACCCATTGAAAACGACCAAGGGATTTCCTTTCCAGGTATGGGCAACAACACCGTACATTTGTGCGCCGACACCTTCAATTATAGCTTGAGTCCTTTTGAATTTTAATCCTGGTATAGGAAAAAATCCTTCAAACAACCAATGCCTTCTTTTGTCTGGAACGTATAAACTGCCAGAATTTGGATTGATTGCATAATCATAAATTACAGTATCTACTGTCGCCTCGCTGCCATTTTGTTCAACGGTAGAAGAAATACATTCATTCATTTTGTCTCCTGTCTTCAGATTAAAATCAAATTGCACAGTTTCGTTTTCATTGCACAATTCTTCCTTGTTTTCTATAGGCAGAATGAAAATTTTTTTACTTGCTGTGTCCTCTCTCATTAATGCATAAAGAGATCCGTTGCCCGTGGTTTTGTAGGGTAGCTTTGCTATAATTTCCATTTGCATTCCTACCAATATTTGCTTTGTCTCTAAGCCAAAACGCAATAGCTTATTGTACTTTATTTGCTGGACAATAGTATCGCCTTTATATTTCAAAGCAAAAACATTTCTTGTTTTGAAACTGGTTTCATCGTCTTCTACGTTGCTGTATATCCAAATTTTATTTTCAGCAATCAGAGGGACATAGCCAGTTTGGGTAAAAGAACAGTTTACTTTTAATAGAAAAAATAAAAGCAATAACTTTTTAACCATACTATTTTTTATCAAAGATATTTCTTTTTGAAAAATTAAGGTTATAAACAAAACCCTATTGAATGCATTGGTATAAGAAATAATAACAGATACAAGAGTACAAGAGTTATTTAAAATTCTTCTCCAAACTCATCCCTTTTCATTTTCTCCACTTGCATTTGTTTGCGCTCTGCTCCGGGTCGCCGTGTTTTTATTTTTTTGCAATTGACCAATTCAGCAAAACCTTCCGGTGGTGATGCAAACTTTATGGTTGCATCGTATATACCTCTGTCATCTGCTTCGAGTTTTTGCATTAGTTTTTTGAATACCGGTCTTGCAGTAGTATATCCCTGGCCATCGTCCAAATTGGTAAATCTTATCCACTTATCATCCCCTCCTGTCCATACTCCGACTACGAGTGATGGGGTGATACCCATAAACCAACCATCTGAAAAATCATTGGTTGTGCCGGTCTTACCTCCGTTTTCGGATTTTAGTCCCATGCTAAATTGACCTCCTACGACATTTTTAAGCATGTCTACCATTACAGCATTGTATAAAGGATTGATTGCCGGTCTTACGGTCTCTTCTGCTCTATAGATTTCTCTGCCATGTTTATCTTCTATGTGTGTTACAAACATTGGTGCCCGGTAACTGCCTTTATTTGCAAAGGTGGCGTAGGCACCTGTCATCTGTAGTAAGTTGATATCTACTGCGCCAAGACAGATGGCGGGTGTCTCAGGCACTGCCAGCCTGCCATTTTGAAGGCTTTCTGTCTTGCTGATGCCCACTTTGTCCAATAAGTCTCTTATCAGTTTTACGGAGCCCATTTCTTTTACCAGTCGCACTGTAATAGAGTTTTTGGAGTACACAAGACCCTGGTAAAGATTGTACAGATTGCCGGTAAAGACTTCCGTCGCATTTTTTGGGGTCCACTCTTTGTCCACTTCAAAATTTGCATCGCCCGGTGCTATGGTATATTGTATGTCTTCGAATTCCTCACAGGGTTGTATGCCGCCGAATGCCATTGCTGCTGTATATACAAATGGTTTCATGGTAGACCCTACAGACCTTCTGGAGGTGACATGGTCATATTTAAAATGCTTATGGTTAATGCCTCCTACCCAGGCCTTTACATGTCCGTTTGTTGGATCAATAGCCAACACAGCATTTTGAAGGTGCATGGAATTGTATCGTATTGAGTCCAAAAGCGACATTTCTACCTCTTTGTCTCCGAGTGTAGTGTAGTCATATACAAGTCTACCCTTAGATTTATTCGCAATTTCGGAAAATTGTTGCTGCAGTTGTTTGTATTTTTCTTTTATTTCTATGTATAAATTGCTGTTTTTCAAGTCTTTATATTCATTTAATTCGGAGCGCTCTATGTATCCTTTTTCTACAAGTTCTCTTATCAACACAGCGTTGTCGTCTGATTTTACCAGTGTTTCAATGATGTTGTCAGAGGTTTTTAGATTTTGTGGCAGTTTTGACAATACCGGTGACAATATTTTTGCCCTCAGCTTTAAATACTCTTCACAAGATTTTAACCTTGACTCCAATGCTTCTTGTCTTATTATCCTTTGTAAACTGTCCGCTTCAAATGTCCATGGGTCTTTGTTTTTCCAAACTTTGAAGTATTTTTCCTGAAGCTTTGACATGTGTTCTCTTGAAGCTTCCTCGGCATAAGCCTGGTATTTTAGGTCAATGGTAGTATGAATTTTCAGGCCATCGGTATATAAATTGTAATAGGCACCATCGGATTTTTTCAGTTTATGGTCTACGATGAGTTGTTGAATCCATTTGGTCAATTCAGCTCTAAAGTAAGGTGCCGGGCCATTGCTCTGCTCGTCTTTTTTGAAGGATGATAAATCAATGGCCTTGCTCTTTACCGAATCGAGATTTGTTCCTTTTTTACTTTCCAGTAGTTTAAGTACAGTATTTCTTCTTACAAAAGACCGGTCATGAAATCTTACAGGATTGTACATGCTGGGGTTTTTAAGCATGCCTACCAGCGTTGCTGCTTCTCCAACATTGAGTTGGTCTTGTGTTTTATTAAAATATATTTTTGCTGCTGCTTGTATTCCATGTGCTCCATTGATAAACTCAAATTTATTGAGGTACATAGCGATTAGCTCGCCTTTGGTGTAACTCTTTTCCAATTTGACTGCTATGATCCATTCTTTCAATTTTGATTGAATGAGCGACATGGTTTTTGCAATTTTATTTTTGCCTTTTGTGTTTGGTCTTTCAAACAAGAGTTTTGCCAGCTGTTGGCTAATGGTGGATCCGCCGCCGGAATCTTCTTTTCTCAATAGCATCGTTTTTACTAGCACCCTTGACAAGGCCATAAGATCTATGCCACTATGGTTAAAAAACCTTTCGTCCTCTGTCGCAATCAAAGCGTCTATCAAGATCGGGTTTATCTCACTATATTCTACGGGTATTCTATTTTCTACATAATATACCCCAAAAACTTTATTGTTGGAATCAAAGATTTCCGAGGCTTGCTTTACCTGTGGATTTTCCAATTCACCGAAGGTGGGAATCCCACTTTTTAGCAATAGGCTAAAAGCAACAACAATCGATATTATTGCTGCAAAAAGACCAATCCAGACCCACTTAATAAACCTTAACTTTCGATCCTTTTTGAGTTCAAGATAGAGCGTTTGGACAGACATCAAAAAGTGGTTCTGTAAGACGTAAATTGTCCAGCTGTATTAACCCCAAACTTCCATCTTTCTCCTTTGGGCGATTTCATAATCATGCCTTTGTATTTATTGTCTATGATCAGATATCCATTGAATGATACTGCGTTGGTTATTGCACTGGTAATTAAAGAAGTGGTAATGGTCCCCACATCAGAAATCGTCACGGCGTACTTTGAGCCATTGGGGCTGGTAAGGTAAAGTTTGTCACTCAATGTTTTTAATTCCACGTCTGCAGAATCTACTCTATGTTCTACTTGTGACAAAGAAATGGAAGTAATACTGGTCAGACCAGAATTGCTTACCGAAAGAAGTTTATACAAATTGGAACTATCTTTAAACACAATACCTTTTCCTGCTTCCGGCAAATGGATGCCGCCATTGATTTCTACTTTTGGAAAGTTGGTTTTGAAAGTGTGAAACCCGGTATTGATATCAGAGACACAAATGCAACCAGAGCTAAAGAAGGGATATACGCCCCATGCCCCAACGAACGAAGGACTATAAGTTGTATTGGTCGGGTAGCTATCGTAATAGGCGGCTCTTATTGGTCTGACAGGGTCAGAAAAATCGTAAATTTGGACGCCATCATTATAGGCAGAAATATACAGTTCGTTGCCTTTCATATGAGGATTGTGGTAAATATTGTTGGTTGCTGTAGGCGCTAGCAAAGGGTGCTTAAATGTACTATTTACATTGATAGTATAAGACGGACTTCCCGGTGTTACGTTATAAATAATCATTGGCTGTCCTGCGGTCTCTTCGGCACAATAAAAATATTGTGGAAAAAAAGGGTGTCTCCAGGAACTGTGGTTGTATCCCGGGGAGTCGTCTTTTATACCCAGAAAAACAATATTGTTGGGGTCCGTACAATCCCATATTCCAAATCCATCACCTCCATGTGAGCAATAAATAATGTTGTTTTCTACGTACAAATCGTGTATGTATAAGGTAAGTGCCGGAGCTCCGGAAACAGTATTTAACTGAATTTTTTTCAATAAGGTAGGAACTATATTGGTACTGGACAGTTGATATATATTCAACCAGTTGCTTGGTCCTCCGGCTGTTTGTCTTAATCCGGAAACATACATTCTGGCATTTGTTGTATCTATGGATAAAGTGTGGGCTTTATAGAAAAAATCCGGATCTGCCGGCGTTACTTTTTGTGAAAAAGTAATGCTGTTTGGGTTGGTTAAGTCAAACATTTCAAGGCCTTCTCCATCTGCTTCTGTGACCATGTAAGCAAATTTTTTATACGTTTTGTATTCCCGCCAAGATGTGTTAGAGCCATCAATAATACTATTTTTTAGAATCGGTCCTGCGCAATTTGTTACATCATAGATGTTGGTCGCTGTCTTGCTTCCCACGATAGCATATTGCTTGCCATCAGGAGCAGTATATCCCCACAGATTACTTAAATCTCCTCCTGGCAGTCCCGTTATTTGAGCCAGCTTTTTAGTATTGTGGTACAATGTAGTTTGTGAAAATAGATTGAAGCTGGTAAAAATAAAGAGTAATTTAATATAAGATTTCATTTTTGAAATGTATTACTTTTGTGCTATGACAAAGATAAGTGAAACAATTAAATTGCATTTAAGAAAAGACAAAGTTCTTAAAAAAATTATTGACAAAATAGATTTGCCGGTTAGGTCTTCCAAGGCAAACGTCTATGAGAGCCTAATTGGTAGCATTGTATCTCAACAACTATCTGTCAAGGCTGCATCTACCATTCACTCAAGATTTCTTGGCTTATATGACGGTAGTACGCCCAAGCCCAATCAAATATTGGCTACAGGTCACGAGACATTGCGGGCGGTAGGATTATCCAATCAAAAAGCGGGTTATATGAAAAACCTTGCGGAATACTTTCTTTCTAATCCAATCGAAAACAAACATTGGCTCAGTTTAAGTGATGAAGAAATTATTAAAGAATTGTCTTCCATTAAGGGCATTGGTGTATGGACCGTGCAGATGATGCTTATGTTTAATCTTGGCCGCCCGGATATACTTCCGGTAGATGATTTGATCATAAGACAATTTATTGTAAAATATTATAACATAGAAGCCACAAGTAAAAAAGAAGAATTAGAAAAAATACATAAAATTGCTTCAAAATGGTCGCCCTACAGAAGCCATGCCTGTTTGTACCTATGGGCTTCAAAAGATTTTGTTTTTTGATTGTTTCACGTGAAACATTACAGAAGAATACTTTCTTTCAATTTTTGTTCCACGTGAAACATTTAAATATTCCCCATCACATATATTCTTAAAAAACCCTTTTCGCCCTTCAATGTAAAATAGTACATTTGTGCATTAAATAAAATTGAAATGAAATTTTTCTTACTTGCAATTTGTTTTTCTGCTTCCACACTATTTTCCCAAAAGTTTTCACAATTAGAAGGTCTGCTTCCCTCACCCAATTCTTATAGAACCGCTTCTGGGGCTCCTGGCCATGAGTATTGGCAACAAAGGGTAGATTATGCCATCAAAGTAGAAATAGACGACGACAATCAAAGATTGCTCGGAGAAGAGACCATAAAATATCATAACAACTCACCGGATGCACTTTCCTATCTATGGTTGCAATTAGACCAAAACTTGTTCTCTAAAGAATCCAATGTGCATAATATGGGAACAGAAAAAATAGAAGAAAAAATGTCCGTAGGCGCCATTCAAAAAATGACTCCAAGCTTTGACGGTGGTTATAAACTAGAGTTGGTAAAAGACATCTCCGGCAATCAGCTACCTTATGTAGTAAATGAAACGATGATGCGTATTGATTTGCCAAAGCCTATTAAAAAAGGAGAAACGTTTAGCTTCACTATTAAATGGTCATATAACATTACTGAGGTTAAAGTAATCAGAGGTAGATCTGGTTTTGAAAGATTCGAGGACGGCAATATGAGTTACGTAATTGCACAATTTTTTCCCAGACTTTGCAAGTACTATGATACCTACGGTTGGCAAAATAAACAATTTATGGGTAGGGGAGAATTTACCCTCGAGTTTGGCAACTACGATGTAAATATCACTGTGCCGGCTGACCATATTATTGCAGCCACAGGAACACTGGCCAATGCAAATGCGGTACTTACTCCAGTGCAACAAAAAAGATTTATTCAAGCCCAGGGTGAATTTATTCAACCAGTAACAATATCTACCAAAGAAGAAGCAGACAAAAGAATAAAGGAAGGTAAAAGCAAAGCTAAAAAAACATGGAATTTCACTGCAGAAAATGTCAGAGATTTTGCTTTTGCTACCTCAAGAAGATTTATATGGGATGCTTTAAATACAAAGCTACCCTCTGGTAAAACAGCAATGGCCATGTCAATGTGGACCAAAGAAGGCGATTGTCTATGGAGTAAATACTCCACTAAAGCTGTAGCGCATACAATAAAAACATATTCAAAATATACAGTTGATTATCCCTATCCTGTAGCTTGGTCTGTAGATGGTGATATGGGTATGGAATATCCAATGATCTGCTTTAATTTTGGAAGATGTGAGTCAGACGGTACTTATGGAGAGCGAACGAAATACGGCCACATTGGTGTAATAATCCATGAGGTTGGACATAATTTTTTTCCAATGATTATAAACTCTGACGAAAGACAATGGACATGGATGGACGAAGGACTCAATACTTTCGTTCAGGGCTTGGCCCAAAATGAATGGGAAAGAACCTGGCCCGGAGGAAGAGGCGTCCCTTCAAATATCGTAGAATATATGAAAAGTGACAAAAAAGACTTAAGCCCAATTATGACAAATTCAGAATCTATAAAACAGTTTGGAAGCAACGCTTACGCAAAGCCCGCAGCCGGCCTCAATATTTTGAGGGAGACCATTATGGGAAGGCAGTTATTTGACAAAGCATTTAAAGAATATGCTACCAGGTGGGCATACAAAACACCAACACCCGCTGATTTCTTTAGAACAATGGAAGACGCCTCTGCTATTGACCTTGACTGGTTTTGGAGAGGCTGGTTTTACGGTACCGATCCGGTTGATCTATCCTTAAATCAAGTCAAACACTACAAAATAAATCCAAAGGATCCTTCTTTAAAGTACAACATGGCAAAAACCGAAAAAGAGGACTCTCCTAAATACATCGGCGACATAAGAAACCAAGAGCAAATAAAGCAAACGTACAATGAAATAGATACTACGCTAAACGACTTTTATAATTCTTACGACAGAAATTTACCGGACGCAATTAGTATGAGTGAGTACCAATCTGCCATTTCAAAAATGACCAATGAAGAAAAAGAATTGATGAACAATAGCGATAATTATTATGAAATTAGTTTCGAAAACAAAGGCGGATTGCCAATGCCCATTATTCTAGAAATGCAATACGAAGATGGTACTTCAGAAGTAAGAAGAATACCAGTAGAAGTGTGGAGGTTTGAAGACACTATTGTCTCAAAAGTATTTGTTACAAATAAACCAGTAAAACAATTTATTCTGGATCCATACTTGGAGACAGCTGACATTGACAGAGAAAGCAATTACTTTCCATCAAAACCACAACCATCCAGATTTGAAATATTCAAAAATCAAAATAACAGAGGGCTTCCGTCAAATGATAATCCAATGCAAAGGGCTAAAAAAATTGCAGAAATAAAGCCATAATTAGTTGTTGTTTAAGAACTTATATCAAATATTTTGGCTATTGTTGGGCTAAAAATTGTTCTAATTCTTTATTAAAATCCTCGGGATGTTCCATCATTGGAGCATGTCCGCATTTTTCAAAAATTACTAATTTTGAATTGGGTAACAATTCATGAAACTTTCTGCCTACCCATAGCGGCGTTACCTCATCTTGAACACCCCATACAAGTAATGTAGGTGTTTTTATTAATGGTAATTTGTCTTCAAGATTATGCCTTACTGCAGATTTGGCTGTCTTCACTATTCTTATACACTTTCCTAAATCACTTACACTATCAAAAACTTCGTCGACCAACTCTTCAGTGGCAACCGCCGGGTTAAAAAACACCATCTCGGTTTTAGCTCTTATATATTCCCTATTGCTCCTTTTAGGAAATGAACTGCCAAAAGCATTCTCAAACAATCCGGAACTCCCTGTCAAAATCATTTTCTCAACATTATCCGGTTTTTTTAGACAATACATCTGTGCCAGATGGCCACCTAGTGAATTACCCAATAAGTATATTTTATTATAACCTTTGAAGGTAATAAACTCATCAATAAATTCTACCAGTCCTTCTAAATCCAGATCTTTTAATGGAATAGTATATATAGGCAGCATTGGTATTACGACATTAACCTTGTCTGCAAAATGAGATAGTATGCCATGAAAGTTGCTCAAAGCCCCCATAAGCCCATGTAAAAGCACTAAAGGTGGTCCCGTCAAAGCGGAATTGCTCTCTAAATACTCAAATTTACCTTCTTTTATTATGCCTCTATTTTCTGACATCCATATGTTTAATACACAAAAATAGTATTTCTTTTATATTACGCTAAGTTAATTTTAAATCTTATCCACATTGATACAGACAAAAGAAATAAAGCTCCTGCTTGATGCATCACTCCCCATACTACCGGCACTTCTCCTTTACACATCAATACGGTGATTATCCCCAATAATACTTGACTTATCAACACAATGGTAAACAATAAAATTTCTCTTCTATATACCGTCCAATATCCATTCCTATACAATTTAATAACAACGAACAAACCAATAAAAGAAAGTGTGTAAGCTGTCATTCTATGTATAAAATGTATTAAATAAGGCATGAACAAATTTGTATCATAATGATTGAAATTATCCACATTCCACTCAGAAATGTTAAAAATGATTTGTGGAAAATATTCTCCATTAATATCTGGCCACGAAGGAAAATATACACCAGCCTTCATACCACTCATTACACCACCAAAAAATAACTGAAGCCACAATAAAATTATAAATGCTAAAAATATTTTTGAATACCTTTTATTTAACTTGTTTTGTGACTTAACATTGTCTTTATAAACATAAGACATAAATGTATGCAAAAGGTAAGCGTATACGGAAAAAGCTATACAAAGATGAAAAGAAAGTTTATAAGCATTGACCCAGGGCCTGCTTATTAATCCACTTGCTACCATAATCCAGCCAAAAACCGCAGCCGCGATTGCGAGAAGTATTACAACACCCAGGTTCTTTACAGTATTTTTATCTAACCATGATTTACTAATAAAAAATAAAAAAGGAATAATAAAAACAAAACCCATCCATCTTGCCCAAAACCTATGTACCCATTCCCAAAAATAAATGAACTTAAAGTCCCCAATACTAATACCTTCATTTATCTCTTTGTATTGCGGAGTAGATTTGTATTTATCAAATTCTTGCTTCCAGGTTTCTTCCGTTAATGGAGGTATTGTGCCTGAAATAATTTCCCATTTTGTAATAGACAATCCGGACTCAGTAAGACGGGTAATACCACCAACTACAACTTGTATAAAAATCATTACCAGTCCGGTAAATAACCAATACTTTACCCATTTATTGACCATAAAATTGATTTCAAACTTTTTGTAAAACTAAATATAAATACCCAAATAAAAAAAATGAACCTTTTTACTCCTGATAAAGATTATTGTTTCTTTCTAAAATTAATAAATTCATTATTACCTATGTTTATATGTGGATTACTATTATATAAATGCAAATATCCCATCATTTGTTTATAAAGCTTGGTTTATCCACAGTATATTTCAATATTATACTTTGATTTTCAAAACTATAACATAGCAATGTTGGGTTTGGTAACTTATGGTTTGTAAGTATGGGTAATTTATTTTGTTGGTTTAAGTTGTATAAAACCCAACACAACAAACAAATTATAAATTAATTATATATGTATTGGGCGTTTTATAAAGTTATCCTTTTTTACCAATACTAAACCAACAAATAGATTGTGGAAAAACAAAAATCTAAATATACTGATATAGTTATTTTTATAGATTTATATTTAATGTAATGTTTATAAATTTTGTAATTTTGAGACTGGGATACAACATATAATATTCAAATAGTTACAGTCTTCTATCATAAGTCAAATATTATTCATCTTATTTATTACAATAAAATTTTATCTATAATTTTGAAGAATCAAACGATACAAGAAATATGGCAGGAAGTAAGGTAGCATGGTTTTGTTCCAATTGTGGATATGAGTCTCCAAAATGGGTAGGCAAGTGTTCTTCTTGTGGAGAATGGAATACATATCTAGAAGAACTTGTTAAAAAAGGCAACTCTGCGCCACTAACCATGGCATCAACGGTAGAGAAATCGAAACCAAGGCCGATCACTGAGGTTACATCTGGTATAACCCAAAGAATAGATATGGGTGACGAAGAACTAAACCGTGTGCTTGGAGGGGGCTTAGTATTTGGTTCTATTGTATTAGTAGGTGGTCAGCCAGGCATTGGAAAGTCAACATTAATGTTACAGTTGGCAATTAGAGCCGGGGTAGTGGTACTGTATGTATCAGGAGAAGAAAGCGAGGAGCAAATAAAGATGCGGGCAGATCGATTAGGCACCATAACCGACAAATGTTATTTATATACCGAAACCTCTTGTAATAAAATAATTGAAGAGGCAAAAAAATTAAGGCCCACACTTGTGATTATTGACTCTATACAGACCATTTATAGTCCATTTATTGATTCAGCTCCGGGAAGTATATCACAAGTAAGAGAGTGCACTTCTGAATTACAGCGTTTTGCCAAAGAAAGCAATATACCTATATTTATCATTGGTCATATAACAAAAGAAGGCGGACTTGCCGGTCCCAAGATTTTAGAACACATAGTAGATGTAGTGCTTCAATTTGAAGGAGACCAAAATTTTTTATATAGGATACTTCGCACATTAAAAAACAGGTTTGGCTCTACAGACGAACTTGGAATATATGCCATGGAGTCAAACGGACTTAGAGAAGTGACCAATCCATCAGAATTGTTGCTTTCTCAAAATGATGATTCTTTTAGTGGTAGTGTAATTGCAGCATCTATGGAAGGTATGCGCCCCCTGATGATTGAGACACAAGCGCTTGTAACAACTAGTGTTTTTGGTACACCACAACGATCGGCTACGGGATTTGATATGAGAAGATTGGCAATGCTTCTTGCCGTACTGGAAAAAAGGTGTGGCTTGCCCATTGGGCACAATGATGTTTTTCTTAACATCGCCGGAGGAATAAAAGTGACAGATCCGGCAATTGACTTAGCTGTTTTTACAGCGCTTATATCTTCATTAAACAACATTGCGATATCAAAAAAAATCTGTTTTGCGGCAGAAATAGGACTTACGGGTGAAATAAGAAGTATCAGCAGAGTGGAACAGCGGGTACACGAAGCGGATAGGTTGGGCTTTGACACGATTTATGTATCAAAATTTAGCCTTAAGAATTTAAATTTACAGCATCTAAATATTGAGGTTAAAGCTTTGGCCAGAGTAGAGGATTTGTTGTATGAAGTATTCGGATAGTTGTTTAAACATTGTTTTCTTCTTAAAAAAAGAGGCTTTACTACAATAGTTTTTTGATGTCTTCTAATTTATCTAAACCCGTAAAATGTATGGTTTGAAAACCCAGCGCTTCGGCAGCCAATATATTATTTCTATTGTCGTCGATAAAAATGGTTTTAGAAGGAACAATGCTAAATCGGTCACAAATTAAATGAAAAATTTCAGGCGCGGGCTTTTTCATTTTTTCCTGTCCAGACACCAAAACACCTTTAAACCAGGAAAGAAAATCATACATACCAAGAGCTGTTGGCCAGGTCTCGGCAGACCAATTGGTTAATGCGTAAATGTCGTATTTATTTCCTTCAAGTAAGGCCTTAAGCACCTCAACAGTTGGCAATATTGGGCCACCAAGCATATTGACCCACTCTTTGTAATATATTTTTATTTCATTCGAGTATTGTGGAAACTGATTTATAAGCTCGGCTTCTGCTTCTACAATAGTTCTTCCGGCATCTTGCTGTTCATTCCAGTGAAAAGAGCAGATATTGTCAAGAAAATAGTTTGTCGCTTCTTCGGTATGAAAAACCTTGCGGTACACATATTTTGGGTTCCAGTCAATCAGCACACCACCAAGGTCAAATATTATATTTTTTAATAACATATATATTTTTTTACAAGTCGCAAATATATTACATTTACTCTTGGAAAAACATATTTGGTTTAAACATGACTAAGAATAAGCACCGGCAAACAGCATTAACGTCAACAGGCGATAAATTAAAAATACCGATAATATCAGAAAAGCCAGAGGCAGATTCTTTAATTTCAAAGTATGGCAAATATTTTGTTTTACTATTTGGTTTTTTGTTATATATTAATACCCTTGGACACGATTACACGCAGGACGACGCTATTGTAATTTATGACAATATGTATACCCAAAAAGGAGTCTCGGGAATACCGGGCCTATTAACAAAAGATACTTTTTTTGGTTTTTTCAAAAAAGAAGGCAAGGACAAACTGGTTTCCGGGGGAAGATACCGGCCGTTTACGCCAATTATGTTTGCTATAGAGTACCAACTTTTCGGTAAAAATCCTTTTATTGGCCATCTTATCAATGCATTGCTTTATGGATTATTGGGTTACTTTATTTTTCAATTGTTAACCATTGTTTTTCGTATACGGTCAGATTATAAACTACACTTTGAATGGATTATTTTGGCATGTACCGTCTTGTTTTTATCCCACCCCATTCATACGGAGGCCGTTGCAAATATTAAAGGACGAGATGAAATCATGTCTATGCTTGGCGCAATACTAGCTACAATATATACAATAAGGTATAAAGAAAACAATACAGGGAGCAATGCCCTTATTGCTTTTATTGCATTTTTTATAGCGTTGATGTCTAAGGAAAATGCTATCACCTTTTTGGCAATAATACCAGCCATTTTTGTGTTTTTTTATAATATTAAAATAGGCTCTGCCCTCTCTAAAATGATGCCAATACTTGCGGCTACCGCTTTGTTTTTGGCTTGTCGCACGGCTGTTTTGGGTTTTGATATGGGAACCACTTCTACAGAGCTGATGAACAACCCTTATATTAAAGTAATAGGCAATAATTATACACCATTTTCCGGAACAGAAAAAATTGCAACGATTATCTATACCTTAGGCTACTACATCAAATTATTATTTTTACCTCACCCCCTTACAAGTGATTATTATCCAAGACAAATAGATATCATGTCACTCGGAGATGTCGGTGTTTTGCTCAGTTTATTTATTTATATTTTTATGGTAACAGTGGCGATAATTTATTATAAAAGAGACAGAGTGATTAGCTTTGCTATTTTGTTTTTTCTTGCTACGCTTAGCATTGTGTCAAATATTGTTTTTCCAATTGGCACCAATATGTCTGAACGATTTATGTTTATGCCTTCACTTGCATTCTGCTTATTGATTCCCCACGTACTATATAAAATAACAAAAAATGGCAAGACCGCATTTGGAATAATAGTAGCAATCGCCTTATTGTATAGTGTGAAAACATATACAAGAAACCAAACCTGGAAAAACGATTTCACCTTGTTTACCACGGATGTAAAAATTTCAAGGAAAAGCGCAAAAATGCTTAATGCTGCAGGAGGCGCTCTGTGTACAGAAGCGTCAAAAGAAAAAGACGAAAACAAGAAAAAACAGATGCTATTGCAGGCTATAAGCTATCTTAATGAGGCTATAAAAATTCACCCAAACTATTCCAATGCGCATTTATTGATGGGCAATTCGTATTTTTATTTGGGGGAATTGGATAAAAGTATTATCGCATATGAAAACGCCCTTAGATCAAATCCCGATTTTCAAGATGCTAAATCAAACCTGGCCGTAGCGCTGAGAGACGCAGGAAGAAAGGCCGGAGAAAAAGAAAATAATATACAAAAAGCAGAACAACTATTGTTGAGGTCGCTCTCGGTGACACCAAACGATATTGAGACTTTAAGATTATTGGGCATAAGCTATGGGCTTACTGGACGTCACACACAAGCAATCGAATATTTTCTTAAAGTAACCCAATTGGACCCAAAAAATGCCACAGCATACATGAATCTAAGCAGCGCTTACAACTATAATGGCGACAAAATCAATGCCGAAAAATACAAAGCTATTGCCTTACAACTTGACCCAAAACTAAAAAGGTAAAGTATAAAAAAGGGGTAGAAAAAAAGAATTGTCAGGGGCAGTAGAAAAAACAAGCAAGCCAAATATAATTTGCCGACAAAATATTTATATTTATAAATATATAAGCAGAAGCAAGTTAGTCTTTTACATAAAATAAATTGCCTTATTGCCGACAAAAACAAATTTTTACAATTTTATTGTTTTTTTAACTAAGTTTTTTCGTTTTTTATCGATTTATTGTTATAATTTTGCAAGAAGTCATAAATAGGAATATAATGAAACAAATTTTTACACTAATTTTTGCAATTACGTTGTCGGCTATGGTAGCACAGGTGAGTATAGTACCTGGCACATTGGCAAAAACGATTAGTGAGACTGGAGACCATTTATATTCTTTGAGTATTACAAATGCCGGAAGTTCTCCCGTAACCGTCTGGTGGAAGGTAAAAAAAGGAAGCACTTTTTCTCCACAATGGAATACACAAACCTGCGATTTATATACCTGCTATGCAAATAACTTTGACGAGTGTCCTGCCAGTAAGCCTCAAACCATCGCCGCTGGAGCGACAGTGGCTTACTCGATGCATTTTTTTCCTAATGGAGTAGTCGGATCCTCTACTATATCTTTTGAATTATATAGCGATAAATCATTTAAAACTTTAGTTGCCCAAACAGACCCAACCGGAGTTCTTATTGCTGACAAATCACTAAGTACTAAAACGCCAACAACAGCAGACTTAAAGGTATTTCCTAACCCAACAGAGGATTATTTCACCATTAAAAATGATGCGGGAGTAGCAAAAATTTCAATATTTAATATTGTTGGAAAAGAGGTAGATAGTTACAAACACGTGAGTGGATCAACATACAATGTTTCTGACTATGTAAGAGGTCTTTACATTGTTAGACTTATAGATGTTAGAGGTAAAACACTGAAGTCAATTCGCCTTAACAAAAACTAGTAGTTTTAAAAAAAACATAACAATGAAAGTCATGGTCTTAAACAATCATGACTTTTTTTGTTTATATAAGGAAAGATAAAGGCGCAAGTACCGGCGGTGTAAAAACAAATTTTTTATTAAAAAACAAACCATACATTAGAATGAAAACAATAGCAGTAGGCATGTTTATAATTATTGGATTAAGTTCATTTTCTTATTTAATAAGTGAAAGAGCGTACAAAATAAACCAAACAATAGAACAACCCCCAAAAAAATTACAAATGAAACACACATCTTTTTATGAGATAAAGATTAAAAACATTAATGGTAGCGATTTAAAACTATCCGACTACAAGGGAAAGAAAATATTGATTGTAAATGTTGCATCGGAGTGCGGTTATACGCCCCAATATGAACAATTGGAAAAGCTCTATAAAGAAAATTTTGGCAATTTGGTAATTATTGGATGTCCATCTAATGATTTCGGGGGACAAGAGCCGGGAAGCAACGATCAAATAGTAACGTTTTGTAAAAAAAATTATGGAGTGACATTTCCATTAACGGAAAAAATGGGAATCACTAATAACACTCATTCTTTATACCAATGGCTAACAAAAAAAGAAAATAATGGAGTGTCTGATAATGAAGTAAAATGGAACTTCACAAAATTTTTAATTGATGAAAATGGGCATTTAATAAAATGTCTTCCTTCTGCGGTTTCTCCGATGGATGAACAAATAATCAAATGGATAAATTTATAGATTAGGTAAGAACTATCTTTTAAAAACCCCATTATGCATTTCAGCGAAGTTCCATATAAAACTCAGGAAAAAGAAAAACTTGTATCTCAGGCGGACGAAGAAAGGCTGCCTCACGCACAATTATTTATTGGAAAAGAAGGAAGTGCAAATCTGGCCCTGGCCTTGGCATACATATCCTATATATATTGCCAAAACAAAAACAATGGCGACAGTTGCGGACAGTGTAAAAATTGTAATCTTACCAATAAGTATATTCATCCGGATGTACATTTTAGTTTTCCGGTTATAAAATTAGAGGATAAGAAAAGGGAAGACACTACAAGTGACGATTTTCTTTTGCCATGGAGAGCAGCATTGGTCAACAATCCATTTTTAACAATTTCAGACTGGCAACAAGCAATAAATGCCCAAAATGCCAAACCCAATATTAATACAAAAGAGTGTAATGATATAATACATAAGTTGTCTTATCAATCTTTTTCTGATGGGCCAAAAGTCTTATTGATGTGGCTGCCAGAATACTTAGGTAAAGAAGGCAATAAACTACTTAAACTCATCGAAGAGCCTACCGACAACACTTATATTATCATGGTGGCAAATGATCAGGAAATGATACTTAGTACAATTTTATCTAGATGTCAATTAATGCGTTTTTTGCCATACAAGGAAAATGAGATTCAGGCTTTTTTAGTAAATGAAAAAGGAATTGCGGAAAGTTTAGCGATACAGTATGCAAGATTGGCAGAGGGAAGTTTGTCTAAAGCACTTGAATTGCTCAAAGGAGAAGACAAAAACCTTTCATCCCTTTTATTTGACTGGTTGAGGATATGTTATAAAGGAGACGGGGAAGAAATGGCCGCATTTATTGAGGATGTTGCCTCCTGGACACTGGATGCGCAAATACAATTTTTTGAATATTCGCTTCATTTTTTTCAAAGCTATGGTAAATGGATACTTTTAGAAGACACCAAATCAAGCAATATGACACCATCAGAAATTGGCGTAGCATCTAAAATGAAAAGTTTAATTGACATTGAAAAGGTAGAAGATATAAGTCAGACAATCAACAATTTAATCTTTTATATAAACCGAAATGGCAATAAAAAAATTAACATTATGGCCGACACAATTTTGATAGGAGATATTTTGAGAAATAGACACCAAACTTCATCAAATTACCGTATTTTTGCCAATGAATCGCTTTTGATTCAATAGACTTATATTTGATAATTATTTTTAATATATAATAATATGGGGTGTTCAAATTGTGGAACGGGTGGCGGTTGCGGCAGCGCAGGCGGCTGTCAAAACTCTGGCCTGTGTGCATCTGGAAGTTGCAATAAAATGAATTCTTACGACTGGATATCTACATTGGACTACGACGATCCGTCTTCCTATGAGTATGTGGAAGTCAGTTTTAAAAATGGAGCGAGAAAAGAGTTTTATAAAAACCCACATCATCTGACTACAGGGGATACTGTTTTGGTTGAAGTTGCAGGAGGTGGCTACGATATAGGAGTTATAGCATTGTCGGGTGATTTGGTAAGGATGCAGATGAAAAAAAAATATACGAATGAAGATAGAATTTCACTGCAAATAATAAGACGAGCCAACGAAAGAGATCTTGAGAAATTGCAAAATAAAGTTGAACTCGAAAGAAAATCTATGGTTCTTTCAAGGGCAATATCGGCATCATTGGGTCTGGATATTAAAATTGGAGATGTGGAATACCAGGGAGATATGAAAAAAGCTACTTTTTTCTTTACTTCTAACGGAAGGGTCGATTTTAGAGAATTGGTAAGGGCCTATGCAAAAGAATTTAAGGTCAAAATAGAAATGAGACAAATAGGCAGCCGTCAGGAAAGTGCAAGAATCGGAGGTATCGGTAGTTGTGGCAGAGAGTTGTGTTGTTCTACTTGGCTTTCAGATTTTAAATCTGTAAATACAACGGTAGCCAGGTACCAAAATATAGCTATCAATCAAACAAAACTATCCGGGCAATGTGGAAGATTGAAGTGTTGTTTGAATTATGAGCTGGATGCTTATGTCGACGCGTTACAACATTTTCCAACACAGGCAAATACTATATCTACAAAAAAAGGAAGAGCAAGTTTAGTAAAAACAGATATATTTAAAGGTCTCATGTATTATGTTTATGAAGACATATCTATGCGTGGTGTTTTTCACCCTTTAGACAAAGAGAAGGTAAAAGAGATATTGTCGATGAATAAAAAAGGTGTTTATCCAGAGGATTTAACATCTTTTACAAGCATTAAAGAAGGTGTAGAAGAAGAATTGGAATACGCAGATGTAACAGGTGAAATAGAGCTGCCAAACAATAGAAAGAAAAAGAAGAAAAAGCCCCAAAGTAGAGGAAGTGCCTCTCAGGACAATAGTCAAAGAAACACAGATCAACAGCAAAATTTAGCCAAAGGTGAGATTTCTGAAATCAGGAATAATCCTAAAGATTCATCAAGGCCTCAACCTAAAACCAACATTACAAATAAACCCCAACAAGGCAAAAAATCCGATGAAACTGCCAATCATCCGGCCAGAGAAAACAGAAAACAAAACAGTCAGGAAAGGCCACCAATACAGAGTAATTTGGAGAAAAAGGAAACTATACCGAATCCTCAGGTAGGTCCAAAATCAGATCAGCCGAGGGAGAATAAAGAAGGAGAATCAACAGAACAAAAACCAACAATCAATCCTTCGGTAAATGCAGAAAGTGCACCAACAGCCGAAGGCGAGAACAAAAAGAAGTTTAAAAACAAACGATTTTTTAATAAAAATAGAAACAAAAACAAATAGGAATGCAATTTGATGTAACAGTCATAGGTAGTGGACCCGGGGGCTATGTTGCTGCCATTAGAGCAGCTCAATTAGGATTAAAAACAGCAATTATAGAAAAGTATAGTGTACTTGGAGGGACCTGTTTGAACGTAGGCTGTATTCCTTCCAAAGCATTGTTAGACTCCTCAGAACACTACCATAATGCAAAACATAAATTTGTTGAACATGGCCTCAATGTCAAAGATATAAAAATTGACATGAAGCAAATGATAAAAAGAAAAAGTGATGTTGTAGACCAAACTTGCAAAGGGGTCGAATTCTTAATGAAGAAAAACAAGATTACAGTTTTTACGGGTCTGGGTAGCTTCAAAGACAAAAACACTATTTTAGTGAAAAAAAATGATGGAAGTACAGAAGAAATTATAACTTCTAAAACAATTATTGCTACAGGCTCAAAACCAATCACTCCGGCAAGTATGAACTATGATAAAAAGAGAATTATTACTTCAACCGAAGCCCTCAATCTTACAGAAGTGCCAAAGAAAATGGTTATTATAGGAGCAGGTGTTATCGGTCTTGAATTAGGATCTGTGTTTGCAAGGTTAGGATGTCAAATAGAAGTTGTAGAATACATGGATAGAATCTTGCCTGGCATGGACATAGATTGTTCCAGAGAGTTGCAAAAAACATTAAAAAACATAGGCATTACTTTTAATTTGAATCATTCAGTGAAAGCAGTAAAGGCTAATGCAAATAGCATAAAAGTAACAGCTCAAAAAAAAGACTCGGATGTATCATTAGAAATTGAAGCAGACTATTGCTTAATAGCGATAGGAAGAAGACCCTATACCGAAGGACTAGGTCTGGAAAATATAGGAATAACTTTAGATGACAAAGGAAGGATAAATGTAGACGAACACCTACAGACTTCAGTAGAAAACATATACGCCATAGGTGATGTAATAAAAGGTGCGATGTTGGCGCATAAGGCAGAGGAAGAAGGCATATATGTAGCCGAAAGCATTGCGGGTCAAAAACCACACATTGACTACAATTTAATTCCCGGGGTGGTCTATACTTGGCCAGAAATGTCTTCAGTAGGTAAGACAGAAGAGCAACTTAAGCAAGAAGGAATTCCTTACAAGGTAGGAAAATTCCCTTTTAAAGCACTTGGTAGGTCAAGAGCGAGTATGGATACAGATGGCTTGGTAAAAGTCCTTGCACATAAAGATTCAGACGAGCTACTGGGAGTCCATATGGTGGGCCCAAGAGTAGCAGATGTTATAATGGAAGCAGTAGCACTTATGGAATTTAAAGCTTCGGCAGAAGATATGGCCAGGATATGCCATCCGCATCCTACATATACTGAGGCGCTCAAAGAAGCGGCTTTGTCAGCAACGGAAAACAGGGCAATTCATATGTAAAATATAAATATTAATAAAATACTTTTTTATGAAATTTGGTGTAGTAGTGTTTCCCGGTTCAAATTGTGATGATGACATGATGCACGTTTTGGGCACAGTCATGGGATTTGATGCAGTTAAGATTTGGCATAAGGAATCTTCGTTAGATGCATATGGAAAATTTGATGGCATTGTACTGCCGGGAGGATTTTCATACGGTGACTACTTAAGGTCAGGAGCAATTGCAAAATTCTCACCCGTGATGCAGCAAGTAGTAAATTTTGCAAAAGCCGGTGGATTTGTATTTGGAATCTGTAATGGTTTTCAAATTTTATGCGAGTCGGGATTGTTGCCTGGCGTTTTATTACCGAATATTCATAAAAAATTTATTTCAAAAAGTGTATATCTTAAAACAGTCAATTATAGTACCCCAATTACACATAATATCAAACAGGGCCAATTATTGGAAATGCCGATTGCACATGCCGATGGTAGATTTTATATACCAGCGGAAGAAGTAAGTGATTTGTGGAACAACGAGCAGGTAATATTCCAGTATTGTGACGAAAATGGAAAAACCACAGAGGAAGCGAATGTCAATGGCTCGTTACAAAACATTGCCGGAATTTCCAATAAATCCAAAAATGTATTTGGAATGATGCCCCATCCAGAAAGAGCATCAGAAAGGATTTTAGGAAATTCAGATGGAAAAGTTTTATTTGAAAGTCTTTTGGAAAAAGCATTTTAATTATTAGCCGGAATAACAATTAAATATTGAAAAAGCTATAAAATAATACAGTAAGATTTTTTTTGTCAATGTAATAACAACAGGTACAAATCAAACAAAACCATAACCAATAATGAAATGCGGATTTTTATAATTTTGTTAGTTTTATTCTCGTTTTTGTCTTGCACGTACAAAAACCCTTATTTAAAACAAGCGAAAAAGCTTTGTCACCAAAACATTATTGTTGACGGGCACGTAGATCTTCCCTATAGGTTGAAGATTAAAAACTTTAGACTTGAAAAAGAATTTCTTGGCATCCCTATCAAAACAAAAGAAGGTGATTTTGATTTCATGAGAGCCAAAGAAGGAGGTTTGACGGCACCATTTATGTCCATTTATATTCCTTCTTCTTTAAATCCCACTCAAGGAAAATATTTGGCGGACTCACTTATCAACATGGTCAATTTTATTGCTACAAACAAGGCACAATATTACCAAATTGCGACATCACCACTTGAGGTGGAACAAATTTTTAAAAGTGGACGAATAGCTTTGCCTATGGGCATGGAAAATGGCTCGCCAATAGAAAAAGTAGAAGATGTAAAATATTTTAAAAATAGGGGCATTAGCTATGTCACCCTTACACATGCAAAAGTCAATCAAATCTGTGACTCTTCCTATGATACAATCCGCAAATGGAATGGATTAAGTCCATTTGGCATAGAAGTAGTAAGGGAACTAAACAAACAAGGAATTATGGTGGACGTTTCACATATTTCAGATAGTACTTTTTATGATGTTATGAAAATAACACAAACACCGGTTATAGCTTCACATAGCAGTGCGAGAAAATTTACGCCAGGATTTGAAAGAAATATGTCAGACGATCTGATTAAAGCTATGAAACCAAACGGGGGTGTAATTATGGTCAACTTTGGATCAGATTTTTTAGATGGTAGTGTAGCTACAACCAATAAGGCAAACCAAAAAAGGATTGATATTTTGTTGCAATCAAAAAACTTTAAAGCAGATAGCAAAGAAGGGAAGAATTTGGTTAAAGAGTATAAAAAGCAACACCCAACAATATTTTCAGATGTTGAAAGGGTGGCAGATCATATTGACCATATTGTAGCATTGATTGGAATAGACCATGTAGGGCTAGGCTCTGATTATGATGGAGTAGGAGATAGCTTGCCAAGAGGCTTAAAGGATGTAAGTGATTATCCCAATCTTGTAGCTGTACTTTTGCAAAGAAAATATACCGAAGAAGATATTGCAAAAATCTGCTATAAAAATGTATTTCGCGTATGGAATACTGTTATTAAATTTAGTGTCAATGGAAACAAATAAAAGAGAAATAGCACAAATCTATGAAGACGAATCAATAGAGGAAGGTTTTTCTAATCAACAAATAGTTTTAACAACTTTACCTACGATTGAAGATATAAAGTATGAGAACATTCAAAAGACTTCTCTTTATGTTGGCATAATTGTTTTGATAATTGTATCCATTATTACTATCCTAGGGGCAGTACTTTTGGTGTTGCTTAATCAGTCTATCAAACCTTATTATCCGTATATATTTTCAATTATTATAGCCGCAATTGCTTTTTTATTTCTACTGGAAATAAAGGGATTTAAAGAAATTGGCTATGCCATCAGAGAGCATGATATAATCTATAAACATGGTTGGATCTGGAAATCCGTAGTTGCAGTTCCTTTTAATAGAATACAGCATATTGAAGTAGGGCAGGGGCCGATCGATCGTTTATTTGATCTATCCTCTATTACATTGTTTACTGCCGGAGGTTCAGAAGTCGAAATAGAAGGCCTTATGCCCGATCAGGCAAATGGTATAAAGGCATATATCATGAGCAAAAACCAAAGTTTAAAAAAAGCAGCTTTCGAGGATGAATCAGAATAAGGCATTTGATTTTTCTGTACCCAACAGGCAATCGCCAGTGGCTATTTTATTGGTTATTCTAAAAACGTCCAAAACGGTTTTTCGGCAATTGATTTTTCCGATAATAGTTTTTTTCTTTTTGGGAAGGAAGTCTAACAATTACGGTGAATATTTTATCTACTTTATCCTTTTTTTCTCTGTGGTATCGATGATATATTCAATCATCAATTTTTTTAAAAGTTACTTTTATATTCAAGGCAAAGAATTAATTGTCCATTCCGGGTTTATTTCTAAAAAACAATTGTCTATACCCTTTGAAAGAATTCAAAACATTAATTTTGAACAAAACATAATCCATCAGATATTTGGAGTCAAAAAAGTAAAAATTGATACTGCAGGTTCAACAGACAAAGAATTTGAGTTTGCTGCAATTGAAAATTCAAGGGCAGAAGCTTTGCGGGATATCCTTATTAACGAAAGCAAAAGATCGGTTATCTATTCTACCAAAGACTCCAGGCCCAATGAAATTAGAAAAGAGAAAGTCATATTACAATTATCGTATTTAGATTTAATTAAAGCAGGCTTATTTGAAAACCATTTAAAATCTGCCTCACTTATTTTTTTAGCAGCTTGGTATTTGTATGCAAATGCACAAGAAGTCGGATTAGACCCCGATGATTATATAGACAGGCTGCCCCCAATTGCCTATGGTCTCTATCTTTTGTTTGGCCTTATAGTGATTTTCAGTGTGGTATCAATTTTGATTTCTTTAGTAAAAACTACGCTAAATCATTATAATCTGAAATTTTTAAGAATTCTTGATGGCTTTAAATTAGAACAAGGTCTTTTCAATACAGTTACAGTTTCTGCGCTCGATCATAAGATACAAACGATGACATGGTCTGATACTTTAATTCAAAAACTGGTAGGTATATTTGAAATAAAACTTAAGCAGGCCGTCGCGTCTTCCGGAAAAAAAACCAAAGCATCTATTATTATACCAGGCGCCAGTAAGCAACATGTAGATCAAGTACTGGCCTATATTTTCCCAAAGGGAAAAATAGAATCTATAAAAATGAAAAAAGTGCACATTTCATATAGAAACAGAAAATTGTTTTTTTATTGCGTGCTCCCGGCTATTGCCATTGTACTGTCAATCTTTGCAGGAGAGTGGAGGGCAATGGTGATTGCTTTATTATTTTTACTATTTTTGCCGATTTACGTAATATTTAACTTTCAAAAACTTGGTTATGGTTACAATAGCGAATTAATAAGGTTAAAAGGAGGTGCATTTGGAGAAAAAAATATTGTTACCTTTATACATAAATTGCAAAGTATAAAATCAACGCAAAGCCCCTTCCAAAGAAAAAGAGGGTTGGTTTCCTTACATTTGGAAAACGCTTCCGGTAGTTTGGCTATACCATACATTGATGAAAAAGAAGCAATAAATATAATGGATTTATTTTTAAAAAAAGTGGAGTCAGACAAACGATATTGGATGTAACCCAAGTGTTTATTTAACGTTAATTTTATTTACCATTGAAAACAAAATTTAGCATATGTATCTGCCAGACAACAATCGTTATGAAAAAATGAAGTACCGAAGATGCGGAAAAAGCGGCATTTTACTTCCTGAAATATCACTTGGGCTTTGGCATAATTTTGGAGGAGTAGATCTGTTTGAAAATGGCAGAGCCATGGTTAGGTATGCTTTTGACAATGGAATCACCCACTTTGATTTGGCAAATAACTATGGTCCTCCTCCCGGATCTGCGGAGGAGCATTTTGGGCAAATAGTAAAAAAAGATTTTGGGGGCAATCTTCGGGACGAACTGATTGTGTCTACAAAAGCCGGTTATAGAATGTGGGATGGTCCTTATGGTGAATGGGGCAGTCGCAAGTACCTTATAAATAGTTTAAACCAAAGTTTAAAAAGAATGGACATGGAGTATGTGGATATATTTTATTCTCACAGGCCGGATCCTGATACACCAATGGAGGAAACCATGGGCGCACTAGAGTATGCGATAAAAAGTGGAAAGGCATTGTATGTAGGGCTCTCTAATTACGATGCAAAGCAAACCATTGAAGCATTAGACATTTTGGATCAAATGGGAATAAATTGTTTGATACATCAGCCAAAATACTCGATGTTTGTTCGAGACGCAGAGAATGGTTTGCTAAAAGTATTAGAAGAAAGAGGCGTGGGTTGCATTCCTTTTTCACCACTTGCCCAAGGCTTGCTGACAGACAAGTATTTAAAAGGAATACCAAGTGATTCAAGAGCAGCGAAAAGCCATGGATTTTTACAGGAAAAGGAAGTGTCAGAGGAAAAGATTAACAAAGTCAAAAGAATAGCAGCAGTCGGTCAGGCAAGAGGTCAAAGCATTGCACAATTGGCGTTGTCGTGGCTTTTGAAAACAAAAAATATTACTACCGTTTTGATTGGTTCAAGCAGTGTTGAGCAATTGAGTATTAATATCAGGTGTATAGACAATACTGTCTTTTCTCAAGAAGAAATCGATGCTATAGAAGGTATTTTAGCATAAAAAAAGCAACTTGAAAACAGTTGCTTTTTATATTGCCTATATTTGTTTATG
>JAYUTD010000364.1:0-3862 GCA_043755305.1 Saprospiraceae bacterium | reverse complement strand
AAAATCAAATTTATGGGCGTGCAGTCTCCGGAAATATTATGGGAAAAAAGCAATGAAGCATACATCGGCTTGAATTTACTGGAGGATACAAGCTTGAATTATTACTATTCATTGGCCAATAAATTTTTTGACTATATGCATGCCGAAATACCTTCCGTCAACATGGATTTTCCTGAGTACCAAATGATACTAATGCATTATGAAGTCGGAGTAACAATTCCAAGTCTTGATACCGAAGTTTTGGTACATAAAATTTTGGCATTGGATGATCCAATTTTCAGGAAGAGATTGATCGACAATTGTGTAAGGTACAAAGACATTTTTTGCTGGGAAAAAGAACAAGATAAACTTATTGAAGCCATTAATGGTTTAAATTACAATTGATATTGAATATGAGTAGTAGAATAGAAAAATCAGATAAGGAAAAGGCAAAATTAAGCAAAGATAAACTGGCTGCAGGTCTATACATTTTCAAGTACATTAAACCCTACTTAAGTTATTTTATAGCAGGTATGGTTTTCTTGATTATTGGAAGTTTGATTTTCATGGTATTTCCCGGTGCTGCGGGTGAGATGGCCAATATTGCTATAGGCAAAGGAAAATACAATTTGGGTTTGCAGGTCAAAGATTTTGGATGGCTTTTTGTAATCATATTGGTGTCTCAAGGAGTATTGTCCTATTTTAGGACAGTTTTTTTTGCCATAGTATCTGAGCGGGGTATGGCCGATTTGAGGAAAGACCTGTTTGATAAAATCATTACACAGAGGGTTCCTTTTTTCGAAGAACGAAGAGTAGGTGAGTTGACTAGCAGAATCACCACTGACGTTGAACAGCTACAGGCAGTATTTTCTATTACCCTGGCTGAATTGTTGAGGCAAATAGTTGTATTGATATCAGGTGTCATCATTATCGCAATACTTACACCCAAGCTCTCGATCCTCATGCTATTGACATTTCCTTTTATCGTGGTATCGGCGGTTATCTTTGGCAGATATATAAGAAAACTCTCAAAAAACAGACAAGACCAATTGGCAGAAACCAATACTATAGTCGAAGAATGCTTTCAGTCGTTTATGATTGTTAAAGCTTATGCCAATGAATGGTTTGAATCCATTAAATACGGAAAAAGTATTGACAATGTTGTAGAGACTTCTTTGAAATTTGCTAAGATCAGGGGCTTGTTCTTTATTTTTATAATAACTGTATTGTTTGGAGGCATTTTTTTTATTTTATGGCGAGGAGCACTAATGGTGCAAGATGGACAGATGGCATCAGGGGACCTTTTTTCCTTTATAATTTATACGGGAATATTGGGTGGAGCCATTGCAAGTTTTGGGAACCTATACACACAGGTGGTAAGTGCGCTTGGTGCTACGGAAAGAATCATAGAAATATTGAAAAGCGACAGTGAAATCGACATTAAAGATACAACTACTTCTTACAAAACAATCAATGGCGAGGTTTCCATTCAAAATGTTCATTTTGCTTATCCGTCAAGAACCGACATTCATGTGTTAAAAGGCATAAATATTGATATTAAGAAAGGAGAAAAGATAGCACTTGTAGGCCAAAGTGGAAGTGGGAAATCCACTATTGTACAATTGCTAATGAAATTTTATGATATTGACCAAGGCACGATTATAATAGATGGCAAATCTTTGAAGGATTACAATCCAACACACCTTAGGAACAACATAGGCATAGTTCCTCAGGAAGTCATAATGTTTGGTGGTAGTATTAAAGACAATATTTTATACGGCAAACCACATGCCTCTGAAGAAGAGGTCATGAGTGCCGCTAAACAAGCCAATGCCTACGATTTTATTATGGACTTTCCAGAACAATTTAATACCATTGTTGGAGAACGAGGAATAAAATTATCCGGAGGGCAACGACAACGTATAGCTATAGCACGGGCTATATTGAGAAATCCTTCTATACTCATTTTGGATGAAGCAACTTCGTCTCTGGATGCAGAATCAGAAAAGATTGTTCAGGATGCATTGGATAAATTGATGCAAAACAGAACTTCAATTATTATAGCCCACAGACTTGCTACTATTAGAGAAGTAGATAGAATATATGTGCTGGAAAATGGAAGGATAGCAGAGCAAGGCACCCATACAGATCTGGCCAATAGAGAGAATGGTGTCTACAGCAATTTAGCAAAACTTCAATTTGATATGGTACAATAAAAGAAAGTCAGGCTGTATATTTAATGCAGCCTGACTTTCGATGCTATTTATCTATATATTAAAATATATAAATGTGTGTAAACGCTATAGGATGTGCAGCTTGGTTTAAGTGCATAGGGTTTTCTAAAATCAATAGATGTATATAAAAATATCACCATTTGGCTCATACCACCATTTTAAATTGTAAGACCCAATTGGCACACCATTTACAAATCCGGTGCCACAACCTGCAGGAGTCTCATCTCTCAAATCCTGCCAATTGCCAAGGTTGTCATAAATAACGAGCTTCCATCCATTGCCGGTATGAAATGCCGCCGAGTAAGTATAAGCAGAATTTGGTAGACTTTCATTGATTCCATAAAAATTTGGCAATGGCACGGTACAACCGAAATCAATGTATACAAAATCTGTGAGCACCATATCCTGCGGAGTAGCGTTTTTAATGATGACACCTTGAGCATATGAAAATAAAGTAAAGGATAGCAAAACGATAAAAGAAAAAACAAATTTTTTCATGATTATTGATTTTTTTTGTTAAATAATAATTTATTAAATCCAATCTTTTTCATAAAATCGGGAAGCATAAAGAAATCTCTGTATTCCTTATATTTCTAAAGATATAGAAGAAATGAAGCGATACACTTACTGCTTGATAAGTTGCAACCTTGATTGTGTTATGTCTGAAAAGTCACTACAATGTTATGCTGTCTAACCTCATGCACCAAACATGATTCTTACAACAATTAATTATCTGTAATTTAGGTTTCCCTGTGAAATTAGAGAATAAAACAAAGGGTTGAGGTACTAAATAGGAAAGTTCTATTAAGGCTTTGATTTCAACAACTAGAAGATGTAAACAAAAATATCTCCACTGTTCGTATACCACCATTTCATCCAGTAAGAACCAATGGGCACACTATTTACAATAGAACTGCCGCATGCTGCAGGTGTTTCGTCTCTTAGATCCTGGTAATTCCCAAGATTGTCAGTGATTATCAATTTCCACCCATTGCCAGTGTGAAATGCAGATGAAACAGTGTAGCTCATGTTTGGTAGTGCTTCATTGATACCATAAAAATTTGGTGGGGTAACTACACAACCTGGATCGATGTACACAAAATCCGTCATTGTCATGTCGAGTGGCGTTGCATTTTTTATCAATACTGCTTGAGCGTAAGACAGCAAAGTAAAAAACAGAACAGTAGCTAGAGATAAAACAAATCTTTTCATAATTAAATAATTTAGATAGTTAATAATTTCCATTTTATACATTCAGATATCGCGAATCTCCGAGGATATAATTTGGATTGGTTAATGCAAATATATTGTTAAAATCATGATACAATCAAGTAGGGGATACCACTAAATTTATATTGTGGTTTGCTATTTGAAAGTCAATAAAGAATAACAACCAACAGGATATAGAATTACTATTTTGATGTATTTTTTTGGGTTAAATGTATGTCGGCATGTCAAAAATTGCTAATTCTTTATAAAATATACTTTTCAATAAATTTCATTCCTTTTTTTCGACCAATAATTGCTAAAAAAAAATCATTTATAGGCCATTTTTAGTATGTTTGTCTCCGAAAAAAAGGAATGAAATTTATTGAAAAGTATATTTTATAAAGAATTAGCAATTTTTGACATGCCGACATACATTTAAC
>JAYUTD010000363.1:0-3863 GCA_043755305.1 Saprospiraceae bacterium | reverse complement strand
TGGCATGCTATTGATAAGGAATCAGTGCCTGTATCTACCAATTTGCTGAACACTGCAGTTCCTACTTCGCCGCGACCTGAACAGTCTTATTTGACACCTATGGAATCAGATTGCCACTGGCAAGATCCTAATGGTCCGTGGAAAAGTCCGGGACCGGTTGCCGGACCGTTTAAAGCAGACCTTGGCGATGGGACTACTGTGACTTATTATTGGTATCGTTTTGTTGACCAGCCAGCAATCATTAATGCTAAGCTTCCTGAAGACGTACGCACCAAATTGCAAACCAGAGTGGAGCTCCTTCACAATAGTTGGAGCCATACAGATGAATATTTGGCGCCACCATCGGTAGGAAAAATAGCCACACTTGATCCGGCTGCTGTAATCCAGCCTCCTGCAGGCCTTGAGGTCGGCTACGTTCCCATAGTGACAAGGCAAGAGAAAACCCGAAAAAAAGTAAGGGTTTTTGTCTTAGCGGGACAGTCAAATATGCAGGGATTTGGCGCCGTCAATGATGCCCAAAATGACCCGGGAAGTTTGGTGGATGTCATTCAAAAGGACAGCGCACGAGCGTGGGTTCAACTAGGAAAGCCCGGCAATTGGAAATCTTTGGACAATGCTTATCTATATTTTGAAAGAAATGAAGGTACTTTAAAATCAAAAGTGACAGTAGGGCAAGGCGCTTTTTCTGATTTGATAGGACCTGAGTTGATGTTTGCGCACCAGCTCGACGAATATTATGAAGACCCTGTATTGATCATAAAAACTGCCTGGGGTGGAAAGAGTTTAGCGGTAGATTTTCGACCACCTTCAGCAGGTGGCACTACAGGCGAATTTTACAAAGCCATGATCCAAAAAGTAAAAAATGTAACCCAAAACTTGAATACAGAATTTCCAAATTTTGGAACCACAGACTATGAGATTTCAGGTTTTGGTTGGTTTCAAGGTTGGAATGATGGAGCATCTGAAGCCTATTTGAATGAATATGAAAGCAATTTGTATCACTTGGTCAATGATGTAAGAAATGACCTGAATACACCGAATCTTCCATTCATCATTGCAAGCTCGGGACAAGGTGGGTATGAGCAAATAAATGATGCTTGGGTGAATAGTATGCAAAATACAGTTTCAGTTGCACAACAAAGTGTGGGCTGCAATGACACGATTTATGGTGGTAGAGTAGGTTTTGTGAATACCAAACCATATTATGTGAATCAATCGGCATCACCAGAAGACGCTATTTACCATTTTAACAACAATGCCCTTACTTTTTTAAATGTAGGGAAATCAATGGGGAATGAAATGGTCAAAGCCATCAATGACATGGCATTTTGCTATGAAGACTGCGGTAACCCGGTTTCTCCCGGAATTTTATCCATCGGCAACAGAGTTTGGAACGACTTAAATCAAAATGGTATCAATGATCCGGAAGAACCAGGCATCCCCGGCGTTTCTATGGTACTTTGGTCAGATCCTGATGGCGATGGCATCCCTGACTGGCAAGGATTCAGTGGTGTCCGGGTCACAGATGAAAATGGTTACTATAAATTTTCTGGTCTCCAACCCGGTAATTATGTGGTATTTGTCTGGCAGGTTAAAAATTGGGAACCTGGAGAGCCATTAGAAAAGTTTAGATCCACAAAGGGCTTTCAAGCCAATGCAGACAACGATGTCGATAAAGACAACAATGGTTTTGGCAATCCATTTACGGATATCATGTCGGGTATTGTAAAACTTAGATCAGATGAAGAACCACTCAATGATGGTGATTTGTACAATTGTTACTTCAATTACGATGCGAGTGGCAACAATACGGTTGACTTTGGCTTTTACGATCCACTTGTGAGTAATGCAAACGACGAATTGCTGATGGATGGGCAAAAGATTCAAATATTTCCAAATCCAGTTTTAAATACTTTTACAATCAAAGGAAACTTGAATTTAAATCAAATAGAAATATACGATTCATATGGACGAATGCTTAAAAAAATAGAGGCCAATAAAACTTCTCCTACCATTGATATTTCGTCCTTTCCTGCTGGCCTGTATTTTGTAAAAACGATGGATCAGACTAACAACCTCAGTAAGATGCAAAAAATAGTAAAGCAATAAAGTGTATCGTGTACTACCCTAGTGTGAACTAAGCACTTGTTGACAATATTGTAAAAACGATAAAAGCACAAAAAAGTAACGGAGCAACTTTTGCCTGGAGCACAAAAACCCGCTCCACCCAAAATTTGCTCCAACCTTGGAGCAGGTTTTCATGGAGCACAAAAAAGCTGCTCCAAAAAAATGTGCTCCAACCTTGGAGCAGCTTTTCGTGGAGCACAAAAAAGGTGCTCCGGAAAAAGGTGCTCCAAAAAATGAAAGGCCATGCATTTACCTAAATTTTAGAAAAAATAAATTATGTTGCAAAGTTGAGCAACAATAGTCCGGCCTAATCTATCCCCAATATTATTTTAAAAATCAAAATTTTTAAAGGACATTAAAGCAATAATATTTTGCGAAATATGCCATTGCGTAATATTATACTAATTTGTCTGCAAAACCATATTAAAATAAAATTATTGCTAACTTTGGTTTTAGTACTTAAGATCTAAAAATTTGAATGCAAATTACATATCTATTTATTGTCAAAAACTAAGTTTAAAAACAAGATAAGCGTTTTTACGAGTGGCACTTATCAGTTGAACTTACAACTTTATATTTTGTTTCATTTGAAGGAAATACTCAATTTCGTAATAGAAACACCGTTGAACCTTCATTTAGAGATGAATCCTGTGATGGAGATTGTGAATTAAAAACAGGATCTGATGGATGCCAAAGATGTAAATGTTCAAAAGACGATACAGGTTCAGGATGTAGTTTATTACCAAATGGACTAGAAAATGGAGGAGTTGTATTATGTGCCGGATCATTAACAGTTGTAGATGTCTAAGATGGTAAAAAGTTACTTAATATTATTTTTTTTGGCTTTCAATATTTCATATGAAATTTTTGGACAAACCGTATTTTCAGTAATTGATAGCGTCAATGGGAAAATTAGTAATTATGCATCATTTAGCTATGGTATAAAGGTAGAAAATGTGAATAACTTAGATACTACTTTACTTGATAAAGGTAAATTAATGGTGAATAATACATTAGGCAAATATGACGATTTCTTGTATTCAAGTTTTCTTCATAAAGATACTTTTAGTTTTGTAAAAGATACTCTACTAAGCGTAATTTCAAGAGAAATATTTAAGGAACATGACCCAAAAGTTTTGCATGTTCGTCTTGGTACCACAAAAATGTTTTTTCGATGCTTTACATCAGCATTTCGAAATGATACAAAACTTATCAACCCAATAAGGTGGGACATTTTGAATCTTGATAAAATAGATACAGCATTCTTTTATCTTTCTCTTTATGACACTACGATTGTGAATGAATTTATTGAACATAAGCAAGTTCGTATAAAAATTAATAAGAAAGATTTTAGTATTAGAGAATATAATTATCAACAAGAAACACGAAATTCTTTGCTAAATAACATATTTACATTCAGTAATTGGACTACATCTTCAAAAATCAATGAAGATCTTAACAAGATTTATGAAAGAATAAGATACAGATCCAATAGTGCAGAATATTTAACGAAGTTTCCAACAAGAAAAATGAGATTAGATAAAAATAAATCTGTTTCCCTTGATGATTTGACAGTTATAGATAGCATTGAATCTAATTTTAGAATCGGAGATATGGATGCAAAATTTGTGGTTTTATATTTTTGGTTTAAGGGATGTTATCACTGTAAGCATGTTGGGCCTATAATTGAAAAATTTTATAAAAACAACAAGAGGAAAGATATAGTATATTTGGGA
>JAYUTD010000362.1:0-3863 GCA_043755305.1 Saprospiraceae bacterium | reverse complement strand
ACAATTGAAATAAGCGCAACGGACAAAATTGTTTGGGACAACATTACAAGAGTAAAAGAAATATCAGAGGACGAAAACAATAATTCACTTTTTCAATTTATGGGCTTTCCAAGACCAATAGAAGCTGAGCTTGACACTGTTGCAATTGGCGGTATTAGAAAGGCTGTTTTCGCAAGAGGACTATTTTTTACAGAAACAGTTACTCAAATGCAACCAAACAAATTATTGGCGTTTAACATTGTAGCAGACCCAAATTCAATTCCACCAAAAGCACTAGACGAACACGTAATGGTTGGAGGAAAATACTTTGACGTTTTAGAGGGAAAGTATGAAATAGAAAAAGTCAATGACAATAAAATAATATTGCATTTAACTTCACAATTCAGACTTTCAACAAGGTTCAACTTTTATAGCGGACTTTGGAGCAAACTAATAATGAAAGACATTCAAGAGAATATTTTGGACATTATTAAAAGTAGAAGTGAAGCGAATGGATAAAGCAGCAGCAGCTACCCAAAAGGCGGGGTTTCGTGTTCCAAAAAAAGTTATTTGGTTAATCAAACATTAGTTTTTCAAATCAAGTTTTGTGGTAAAAATCCCGCCATTCGGGTAGCTGCAAAACGTTCAGAAAACTCTGTCAAATTTTAATTTAATTTACTAAATTTGACAAATGATATATTAACCAAAAAAAAACCATACCATTATGAACATGTTTGCAAAAAATGCAGCCACTTCCGTAGAAGAATACCTTTTGATGGTTCCGGCCGACCGCAAAGAAACGATTGATTTTCTCCACGATTTTATCCAAAAAGCGGTACCGAAACTAAAACCCTATTATGCGACCAACATGATCGGCTATGGCTCATTTTTCTATCTTGACAACAAAAAGCAAAAAAGAGAATGGCCAATCGTCTCGCTCGCAAACCAAAAGAATTACATAAGCATTTACGTATGTACCATAATTGAAGACAAAGCCGAGGCAGAAAAATTTGCCAGAGAACTCGGAAAACTTAGCAAGGGCGTAAGTTGCATTAGATTTAAAAAAATAGAAGAGATCAACCTGGAGACCCTCAAAATAGTGCTAAAGCTCGCAGCAAAAAAACCCGGCGTACCTGGTGCCACTGTAGTAAGCTAATTCGATAATTCCCTATTTCACTAATTCGATGATTCGATGATTCGATGATTCGATAATTCTCTAATTACCGCCCCATAGCCTCATGTCTTATTTTCTCGCTCAAGTCTGCACCCAGGTAACGATCAATGATATTGTGTACGAAGTAGATAACTGGAGTCAATAGGATAGCCATAGTGAATTTATAAAAATAGTTGACCGTACCTATTGCAATAACCCGCACAGGATCCCAACCCGCACCAATGTAAAATGCGATGAAGAGGACGACGTAGCTATCTATAAATTGTGACACCAAAGTAGAGCCCGTAGATCTGAGCCATATCCTTTTTTCACCGGTGACGGCCTTGATTTTATGAAATACCATTACATCCACAAATTGTCCTACGAGGAATGCGACAAGCGATCCAATGATGATCCATAGCCCCTGCCCCATGACCTTATTGAATGCTATATCCAGATTAGCAATATGGTGTGTTTTGTCCGGATCGAGCAAGCCACTTTGGTATGCCCACCATTCATTGGGGGCTGTATGGATGGCGCCATACACCATGATGAAGGCATAGCTGATGAGGGCTACCGTAAAATAAGAAAGGTACTTGACTGCTTGCTGTCCAAAGTACTCATTGAGTATATCCGTAAATACAAAAACCACTGGCCATAGCAATACACCTGCGGACAAATTAAAGCCCAGCCCATCTACCCCAAAAACAGTCATATTTACAGGCTTAAATCCAAATGTGGATTCCAGTGAAAATATTTTTCCACCTATAAATTCTGCCACCAGTGCATTTGCTATAAAAAAGCCGGAGAGAACCAAAAAAAGGTTGGTTGCTTTGTTTTCAAATATTCTTTTCAAGGTATGCTTATTTGCTTTATACAAAAATAAACTAATTCAGCCGATCTTTCCATAAATGTCGGTTGGCTAATTTTCTTTTAGTTTTACAATCGAACGTGGATAGTCGATGTCCATATTCACCCCGTAGCCTAAGAGTGTTTCAATGGACAAACCATCAAGATTATGAATATTGGCATTGGGTATCTGATTTAACACAGGCAGCCAATGCCTTACATAAGCGCCACTGTGGTCGTATTTTCTGGATTGGGTCAATATGTTGAAGTACCTGTCTTCCCTGGCATCATTGCCGATGCCGGCTATATAATTCCAGTTGAGGTAATTGCTGCAGGGATCATAGTCAATAAGCAAAGATTCAAAATATTCTGCACCCATGAGCCAATTGAGATGCAAGTCGTTGACCAGGAAACTGGCTACATTTTGCCGGCCTCTGTTGGACATATATCCGGTTTCATTGAGTTCTTTCATATTGGCATCTATAAATGGGATACCCGTATTGCCGGTTGCCCATTTATCAAACAAAGCAAGGTCCTCCTTCCAGTCAATTTCAACTCCTTTTATACCATTCTGTTGAAAGATTTTGTTGCCATATTTTTTGCCAATGAGCCTGAAATAATCACGCCACAGCAATTCGAATACGAGCCAGTAAGTGCTTTCATTACACACCCTGCTTACTTCATATTTTTTGACTTCGCTGTAAATGGTTTTTGGAGATATAGCGCCTACTGCTAGCCAGGGGGACAACTTGGAGGAATAATCCCAGCCAAGGGATTCATTGCGGGTTTCTTTATAGGTTTTAAGCAGGTCTTTATCCCATATATAAGAATGCATTTGCTGAAGGGCTGCATCTTCCCCTCCTTTAAAATTGCTATTGGTTTCCCTTATTTCATAACCTAGATCTGCTAATGCAGGCATAGTGCCCCACTCTATTTCAGCGTGGTATTGATTGCTGATAGTCGTTGGCGAAGACAGTGGCTCTCTGATCTGAACAATCTTTTCTATCTCTTTTCTGAAATTGGTAAACAAGTCAGGGGTATGCTTGACCGGGAACGGCAGGTCTGTAGTGTAATAAAGCATTTTGCCTCTGGTGTAAAATAGCTCAAGACCGGATTCCCACAGGTTTTTTTCGAGTCTATCCTGCACCAGTTCTTCTTCCTGGGTACGTTCACGATTGCAGAAAACCCAGCTTGCTTTATACTGACTGGCTAAAAGAGCTACTTCTGTTTCAGGTTTGCCTACCCTGATGTATAAGTCTGAACCTATAGACTGCAAGTTTTTTTTAAGATTTTGTACGCTTTCAAGAATAAATTTAGCGCGATGGTAACTAGTCTTGCGAAAGCCATATTTGGTCTTTCCTGAAAATATCCTGGGGTCAAAGATGTATACAGGTATTACATTGTCTGTGCCCTGGATGGCTTTTACCAATGCTTCATTGTCATGGAGTCTCAAATCATTTCTAAACCAAACAACAGCCGTATCCTTCATTCATTCATTATTATCAGTTTCTTTACAAAATATTTAACAAAAAAAGCGCTCTTTGGTTTTAATCCCAAAATGGCCAACTCAACCGATAATTCTAATTTTGTAAGAACTATGAAATTGGAATGATAATTGCATGGATACTCTTGCACTATATCAAAAATAGAGAAACCATGCATACAATTGAGGTAAAAACCAGTCTTGCGGTAATAGAAAGAGCATCATTGACCGAAAAAGAAGAAGCACTTATTGCAGCATCTGTGCGCCAACTGGATTTTGCGTATGCACCTTACAGCGAGTTTCATGTAGGTGCGGCAGTGATGATGGAGGATGGGAAAATATACGGTGGGTGCAATCAGGAAAATGCCAGTTACCCGCTATGTATGTGTGGCGAAAGGG
>JAYUTD010000361.1:0-9676 GCA_043755305.1 Saprospiraceae bacterium | reverse complement strand
CAAATTTTGTATTGATTTTTATTTTGGAATTGCATAGGTGCAATTACTGTTTTTATTTTTATGACAAAACTTCATTTTTTTAAAGTATGTAATATCATTTGCCTGCTTATTTTTTTTTACGCTGTTTACATACATACCTCAAGCAACTGGGATTTATTGCCAATAATACAGAAAGTAAATACTATCAGTTCAATAGTATTAATTGTGGGACTTGAATATTTTACCAAAAAGGAGGATTTTGCTCATATTAAGCCGAGATTACAACATAAAGGATAAGCGGCGAACCACTCATCAGGTTTTGTACAAGTGAGGCTGAACAAATATATTTCAGCCAATTGCAAACCTATACTTTGGTTAGGGCTGAACGAACAAGATTCAATTTTAATGCTTAATTTCGACTTTATATTTCCAATCGGCTGCGGCACGGGGCTGGACATTAGGAAATTCCAGTACTGCACCATGTCCTGCTCGTTATCATGAATAAACAAAACAACAATTATGGCGACCAATCGACTCTTATCCATTGACATATTGCGTGGGCTCACCGTAGCTTTCATGATAATAGTAAATACTCCCGGTTCCCATGATTACGTGTACGCCCCACTCCGTCATGCCAAGTGGAATGGATGTACTCCCACTGACCTGGTATTTCCTTTCTTTATGTTTATTGTTGGCTTGAGCATGGCACAGTCTTTCAAAAGTCTTGAAAACATTGGAAAATCAACATTGGCGGCCAAGGCCTTTAAGCGATTTTTGATCATTTTTGGCATCGGCCTTTTCCTCAACTGGTTTCCATTTTACACAAAAAACATTGCTGATTTGCGTATTTACGGCGTCCTGCAGCGCATTGCCCTGGCTTACTTCCTTGCCGCTCTGATTAGTATCTATGTAAAAGAAAAATGGCACCTTATGGTAACCATAGCCATACTTATCTTATATTACCTGTTGCTAGTGTTGGGGGTTTCGGATGGATCGTTGGATCTTATGACTAACCTTGTACGAAAAATCGACCTGGCTCTGGTGGGTGATAGACACGTCTACCATGGCTATAAATTTGAAGGCAATAAAATACCTTTCGACCCTGAAGGGCTGCTCAGTGTCATGGGTTCCGTGGGCAATACTATGTTTGGTTTTATTCTCGCCAGTCAATTGAAAAACATTGTTGGCAATGGGGAAAAAATTAAAAAAGCTTCACTCTTTGGCTTTATATTAGTCGCATTGGGAATAACCTGGCATTTTCTTGGCTTCCCTATCAATAAACCAATATGGTCGAGTTCATACGCCTTATTTACTTCAGGATTGTGTAGCCTTTTATTTGCCTTGATGATTTATGTTATAGATGAAAAGCAATGGCAATCCTGGTCTTTTCCATTTAAAGTGTTTGGTATGAATGCCTTATTCTCGTACGCACTATCAGGATTGGTATTCAAGACATTGGCCTTAATACCAGCAGGCGAAAACGGTGTATACGGGACATTTTACAGCGAATTTACCAGCCCTGTCTTTGGGCCCTACGCTGGATCATTGGTATCGGCCTTACTTTATACTACTTTCATCTGGTTATTTGCATACCTGTTTTATAAAAAGCATATTTTCATAAAAGTATAATGCTTTTGGCTTAAATTTGACCTCTTAAAGGAATACCATATGAGAGAATTGGATAATTTCTATGCTCGATTTGATGAACCTGTACAGAGCTGCTTTTTAGCACTCAAAGACATCATCCTTTCCTGTGATAATGACGTAAGTGAGGCCTGGAAGTACAATCTGCCATTTTTTTGTTACAAAGGCAAAATGTTTTGCTACCTGTGGTTGGATAAAAAGAGAAAACAACCCTATATCGGATTTGTTGAAGGCAATAAAATAGACCATGCCGATTTGCTGCAGGAAAAAAGAAGCAGAATGAAAATTCTGCTTATAAATCCTGAGGAAGACATCGAAATTAGAAAAATCAAAGGCATCCTTAAAACTGCCCTGGATTTGTACCGAAATGGCAATATCCGCATAAAAATAAAAAAATCAAATAGCTAAACGAGATTCCAATATTAAGTTGGTGTAAAGTTTTGTAAGATTTATAGGCTATAATTGTTGTAATTCGCTGGTTTACCAAAAAAAATACCAGTGTGCAGATATAAATGAATGGGTTTTATAGTTAATTTTATAATTTTGTACCAATCATTAAACTAAACTATCATGGCATTAGGATTTTTAAGGTCATTTGTATCAAAAGACAAGATTTTTTATGATTTATTCGAAAAGGTTGTTTTAGAAATCAACGCTATGGCTGAGCTTTTAAAAGACCTGTCCTACGAACCCAATTATGACAACCAAACCAAAATCATTGCTTCGCTCAGGGAGAAAGAAAAAAACAATGATGTCCATGTGGCAAATTTATTCACAGAATTGGGTAAGAATTTCATTACACCATTTGACAGAGAGGATGTGCATGCATTGGCCACAGCCTTGGATGACATTTCTGACAATATTTTCTCAGCTGCAAAAAAACTGGTGCTATATAGAGTCAACCCTACTGAAACAGAATTTCAAAAAATGGCAGAACTTATTGTGGATTGTTGTTTACAGGTGAGAAAAGCGGTCATCGAAATCAAAAACATGAACAATATGAGACTGATGACCGATGCCATAGCGATCATAAAAGAAATAGAAAGCCAAAGTGACGATGTATTCGATGGTGCCATTCAGTACTTGTACAATTCTACAGATGTCGATGCCAAAGAGTTGATCAAGCGAAAAGAAATTTATTCTAAAATGGAAAGTGTTACTGACAAATGTGAAGATGCTGCCAATGTAGTGGAAAGCATAATTGTAAAGTACGCATAATCTATTTAAATAAATACTTAAATCCATAATTATGTCATTACTATTTACCATCATAATACTAGCCTTGGTATTTGACTATATCAATGGTTTTCATGATGCGGCAAATTCTATAGCTACTATAGTATCTACAAAGGTTCTTACTCCATTCCAAGCAGTAATATGGGCTGCCTTCTTTAACTTTGTAGCCTATTTTATCTTCAAAGACCATGCGGTAGCCAATACCATTGGTAAAACGGTGAATGCAGATTTTATTACACTTGGTGTCATACTGGCTGGATTGATTGCTGCTATATTCTGGAATTTGCTAACCTGGTGGTTTGGCATACCTTCCTCATCATCACACACACTGATAGGCGGTTTTGCAGGGGCTGCCATGTCTTACGCTTATTTGCACAATGGATTTGACGTATCATGGGAAAAAATCGTAGATAGCAAAATTATCCTTCAAACAGTGTTCTTTATTTTTCTGGCACCATTGATTGGTATGGTTGTATCTATGTTTATTACTACAGTCACAATCCTTCAAAATATTTGGCTGCGCATTGCCATAATTGCTGTTGCGACATTTTTTGCAGTATTGCTTTTTGACAGATTTGAAGAAAATAAAATGGTGGAAACCTCAGAAAAATTTCTCAAAATTGACAAATACCAGAAAGAAATTGAAACGGCTGAGGCGAATTTAATAAAAGATGCCAATGATCAGCAAGCGTTGAAAGAATTAAATACTGCCAAAGAAAAACTCGAAAAAGCCAGGCCTAATTTTGATAAATTAAAAGCTTTGCTCAATGATTTCGACAGGCTTGGTGCACCAAAAATAGCCGAAGAAGCCATGAACCAAGGTTTACTCAAAGACATTGAAGCCAGCAAACTAAAAGATGAAGTCCGCAATGCCAATGGATACCTGGTTCTTGAAGCGGAGTCTACCACAGATAGTGAAAAGAAAATGCAATATAAGATTGCAAAAGAAAAAACTGAAGAGTATAAAAAACCTTTGAAAAAATTCCTTGCCAAAGAAATACCAAAGGATAGTTTACTGGTCGCATTGAATGCTATATATCCAATAAAGCCGGAAAATACTATCCAAGTTGTGAAAAAGATTGATGGCTTCAACATACAAAAATTATTGGAAAAGAGCATTGATAAATGCGACAATGGTGGCATTGTCTGGGGCATAGTACTTACTTCTCTTTTGTTTTGTCTGGTATATTTATATGTAGAAAAAATAAAAACACCTACCGCCTACAAAATATCTGAAATGTTCAAAAAACTTCAATTGCTAAGCAGTGCAGCTTTTAGCATTGGTCATGGTGGCAATGATGCCCAGAAAGTGATGGGCATCATTGGAGCCGCATTGATTGCCGGTGGTGAAATTCAGGAATTTGGGCAACTGCCTGCATGGGTACCTTTTGCCTGCTACACTGCTATTGGCATTGGCACTATGAGCGGAGGTTGGAAGATAGTAAAAACAATGGGCACAAAGATCACTAAAGTTACTCCACTTGAAGGTGTGGCTGCTGAATCCGCCGGTGCTTTTACCCTATTCTTCACCGGTCAAATGGGAATTCCTGTAAGTACTACACATACCATTACCGGGTCTATCATTGGAGTTGGTGCCACGAAAAGATTAAGTGCAGTGCGATGGGGCGTTACCATTAACTTGCTTTGGGCCTGGATACTGACTATTCCTGTCAGTGCATTGGTGGCTGCTTTGACTTATTATATAGTTACTTTGTTTGGAATAATTTAATAATATCCAATTTTACTTTTTGGGTTTTCCATGTGCATTCTATTAAATGTTACCTATTATGCAGGCAGCACTTTTGGCTTTAGATTTTTATTTATTCACTAAAATCAATGAAGCATAAGATAAGTTATTATCTACCTTCTTAAATTTCCATGCACGGAAAATATGTGCTTTGATTGTACCTGAATTTTGTAATTAACTTGATTTAAAAGTAAGTACCTAGACAGAGCTTGTAAAAAAAATGGAAATAATTTGATGCATCCTTTTGACATGTTAATTAAAGCTTGAGCAGCTATAAGCATTGATTTTGTGCGTTAATCAGCAAGCCCTGAATAATAAAATAAAACAATCCTGTTAACACCAGAAAATAAATTATAACATAAGATTTATTAAATGCCTAGTGTAGATTATAGCATTTATTGCCTAAAAATTGATGATAAATTTTCTTATAAAATATTTGTTTGGAAACTAAATACTTCATTGTCAAAGAAATTCATTTCCGATCTGCTTTTCTGCATCGACTTCATTGAAGCATACAGTGAGACCTTTTGTTATTTAAGATTAGTAAACTCTTGTTGGAATTTTCAAACTAAAGGAGAAATTTCATTATACTACATACTAAACTAGGCAAACCCAATTCTTAAATATTTATAGCCCAATTCTATTTTTAATGGAAATTTTAAACAAAGATTGCAACTTAAAAAGAAGCAACCTTTGTTTTACATTTCTCAATCTTATTTTTACTTTAGATCAAAATCATATGCCTGCACTACATTTTCGTAATAGTGGTAGATCCTGCCACTTTTACTGTTCCATTAATATCAATTACAGCATTTGCAGGCAAGTTGGTATTGTTGGTATCGATAATGTCTAAATCTTTTAACACAATTGTCTTACCGGCATTAATCATTATTCCTGCATTGGTTCCTAAACCAGAGAAGTCTATGGTTACTTGAGGTTTTGATGTATTATTTAATCCTTGAATGGTAAGGTTCTTATCTATGGTAAGAGAATTGGTCAGCAATGTAGAAACAGTAGTTGGTTGATTGTATAAAACGGTACCTCCATCTACTATGCATCCAATCGCTTCTCTCAAGGAACCGCTGCCATTGTCAGCAGAAGATGTGACAATAGAAGTTCCAATTTCATATACTGTGGTTGTTTTGCTAACTTCAGCTGAGGTAACCAATAGTGGCCGTCCTGTCGGACTATCAGCTGCTTTTATAAAGATCAATCCTTCCACCGCTAAATCCTCCGGTGTATTGATGTATTGAATAAAAACAGGCGCCGCAGGAATTGTTACGTCATAAACCATGACATCACCTGTTCTTTCCAAGCCAATGAATGCATATGTCTTTCCCTCAATTGTCCCTATGGCCACTCCTTCTGGCTCCGGGCCTTTGTTGTCACTTCTGGTATCAAAATTTGAAGCAATTCCATCAGAGTTAAATAGATTAGGTGACTTACTTGCCGTAATGCTCTCCAATTGATCACCGCTGTCAAAGACTAAAGTACCAGCAGTATTCCAAATTGAAAATGACCTCGCACCTAGTGCATCGATTCTATCAAAATCGCCGTCCCCATCAGTATCGCCCGTAGCATTGGTCAATTGCAATCTTCCAAGATTTGCATTTTGCTTAAGGGTTGCAGCATTTGGAAAGGCTGTTGGGTCTAATACATAGCCAGCTGCACCCACCCTGATCTCTTCATTAAATCCAGTAAGAGCTCTTGAATCTCCCTCATTTGCCGTGATCAAATAGGTTTGTCCACCAACAGTGTAACTCGCAATGGCATCCGGTTGGTACATGCCAAATATAGGCCAATTTTGTATATTGATCTTGTTTGGTGCTACATCCTGGTCACTCGCATCCAAGCCATTGCCGGCAAGATTGTGGTTCTTTAGTCCCAGTGGCAAAATACTGGTAAACATTCCTGTGTTTAAATCTAAGACAGCAATAGCATTGTTCTCCTGCAATGTAACATATGCCGTCAAGCCATCAGTAGAAAAAGCAATGTACTCAGGCTCAAAATCTTTAGAGGCACTGGCACCCGGTCCATAGATTCTAATGCCCTGGCTTTTGAGAAGGGCCTCTTGACCATTGTATGAAGTGAAACTTGCTTGTTGTACTGTAGCATTTAATGCACCCATGCTTATGTCAATGATACTGACCGATCCTTCCGGGTCAAAGGAATTGCCTTGACCATAGCTATTGGGCTCACCTTCATTGGCAGTGAGAATTTTGTTGGCACTTGGTGTAAATGTAACCATATCAGGTAGGAAGCCTACTTTTACTGCATTAATGAATACACCTGTTGCTGCAGTATACATTGATACTCTACCCGTATCCTGGGCCGATGAAGTATTGTTTACCACTGCATAAGCAACAGCCAGCAAACCATTTTTTATTGCTACACTATTTGGTAAAGGAGTTGTATTGGCGGGCGGTGTAAATCCCGGGGCAATGTTGCCTCCGAGTGTCAATGCCCCCGTTACACTTACATCGTAAAATTCAACTAAAGATCCAGCTACCACATACAATCTTTTGCTTACTGGGTCAAAGGCTGGTATCTCTGATCCATTGGCGCTTACACTGGTGCCAATTTTTCGCATTAAGGTACAAGTATTGTTTTTTATTAAAATATTTTGAGATGTCGGAGATCCCAATACTATGCCTGAAGAAGGACTACCGATGGTAAGTGTTGCTGTTTCGTCCGATTCTTGTATTCCATCATCTGCAATGGTAAAACTGACTGTACCTGAGGTCTGCCCTGCAAGTATGGTAATCGTTGCAGCTGATAAGTAATAATCGCCCGAGGTTATATTGGTGCCAGACACAGACAACGTTACGGTTTGATTGGTTGCTACTGCAACATTTGCTGTAGCTGTAACATCAATCTTTGTGCTGCTGCTTTCCGTACCCATTGATGCACTTACACCTAGCGTAACTATTGGAAAGTCATTGTCAATAATACTAATGTTTTGAGTAGTAGTAGCACCCAATACGATACCTGCTGATGGATTGCTTATAGTCAATACAGCAGTTTCTGTTCCCTCGACAAGTGCATCATCGACTACCACAAAGTTTACAGTTCCCGTCGTTTGTCCATTCAATATTGTAACGGTAGCATTTGACAATGTATAGTCTCCAGCTGTAATGTTTGTACCGCTTACCCCAAGTGATAAAGTTTGATTTCCAACTACCGGAGCAGATGCTGTAGCTGTTACAGTGATTGTAGAAGCGCTTGCTTCGGAACCTGAATTGGCACTCACACTCAAGTTTACTGTAGGTGTAGGCGGAAAGTCATTGTCTGTAATAACTATATTTTGACTGGTGGTTGTGCCTAATGATATTCCTGCAGAAGGGCTATTGATGGTTAACACAGCAGTTTCTGTACCTTCGATATCGGTATCGTCAACCACGGTAAATGTGACAGAGCCCGTAGTGGTTCCATTGGCAATATTGATGGTCGCATTGCTAAGCGTATAATCTGAAGGACTAATGCCCGTGCCACTTACTCCCAATGCTACACTTTGGTTTCCAGTGACTGGAGCAGTAGAGGTAGCAGTGACTGTAACGACAGTGGCATTAGCTTCAGAGGCCGCATTTGTACTTATACTTAAATTTACTTTTGGATTGGTTGACTTTGGTGCAAAGGCAATGCCTTTGATGATGGTTTCAGGATCGGCAGTATATAGAATTATATTGTTTGCCGTGATAATGTTGATGGTAGCATTGAATCCTGCAGTATCATTTAATTTCAATAAATTATTTGCGGATTGAGCGCCTTGACCTGTGCTTACATACAAAAAAGCCCCACCTGCACCTGAAGTCTCAGCAGTCAGCCCAAATCCTCCAAAACTTGTAGCATAGGACCCATTGGCTACCCATGTGCCTGATACCAGCGAATACTTAAATATAGTACCTGCTGTATTAGAAGTAGCAATTATTGTATATAATATATCAAAGGTCGCATTGTTGGCTGAAGAGATCAGGTAGAAATCCTGATGGCTGGCATGATTGGGAATACCAGGCAAATTGGTGATGGTTGAACCAGAAGCTGAAGATGATGTAGCCACTTGCGACACAGTTGAGGTACTGCTTGCACGCCCTGCATATACTATGCCGCCAAAAGATTTCATTGCTCTAAAGTTACCAACCGGTGAAGCAGCACTGGCACCATTGGTGTATTGACCTGCTTGATCCGCTATGAAAAATGTAGTGGTATCTAAGCTTGTTGCGCCTCGGGTTTGTTGTCCACTGGTTCCTGTATATGTAGTTCTAATTTTGACTTGACCATTGTTCTTTACACTGACCACAGCTCTTGGATTTAGTGTATTTACATTGGCAGAAGTATTGATAGATTTAGCTCCTGTAAAACAAAATAAACTGCCATCATTATTGGCTGCTCCATAAAGTGTGGAAGTAGCTGACGCAGAAAACCTTACACTATCGATGGCAATAGATTGGATGGGAACCAATTGACCGGCTATGTTTTTATCTAATTCTACCACATTGGCAGTGGTATTTGAATTATTTGAGTTTGTGACAATGGCTGTAATGTTGTTTTCATTAATCGTTTTAACGGGCCTTCTGATTAAAGATGGGTGGGTAAATTCACCTGCTTGTGGAGATTGTGCCACATATACTTCACTTACACCAGGAGTTGGTGTTCCAAGCTGTACATTGAGAATAAAACCAAAATTGCCAGTGGTTGTAAATTGTCCAATCAGTACCCTATTGTCAGTTCCTGAACCTGTAGCGGATAATGCACCATTGTCATACAAACCAAAACCAGAGACAAGTGACCCAGTAGAAAAGCGATTGCTAATAGTTGTATTGTTGAAAGTATTGTAAGGAGGCAGTGAAAGATCAGGGCCAACAAACGCAGCCACAAGGGCATTTGGCGTATTGTTAAATCTTCCATCTGAAGCAGTCAATGCAGCACCCATTTGTGCATTGGTATTGATCAATAATGTGGCAAGTCCGCCATCTACATCATTCACTTTCAAAGTGCCTTTTCTTGTGCCTCCTCCAGAACCAAATGAAAACCATGAGTCAATCATTGCAGCACCTGTAGTAAGCAATGAAT